>JALVBM010000324.1 GCA_027010665.1 Chromatiales bacterium | reverse complement strand
GAGTAGGGTGCAATAGCGCAGCGTATTGCACCAGCGTTCATCGCGGCGAGGGCGCCGCTCCTACAAGTCTTTCCGTCTTTGCGCCTTTGCGCTGGGTTTTTACAACACCAGCACCGACTCGAGGCGTTCGAGATCGTTGACCACCTGCCAGGTGCCGCCGCCGGATTCGACGCGTTCCTGCCAGGCGGCGAGGCGGTTGAGGTATTCGCGGGGATCGACGTTGTCGGAGCGCAGCTTGGTGACGTTGAGGGCCACCACCTTGAAGCCGTTGAGCTGCAGGGGAATGTCGCGCACGTAGCCTTCCTTCAGGTCTTCCTTGAGGTCGGAGAAGATGAGGATGGTCTTGTGACCGGCGCGGGATTCGTTGAGCCATTCGATGGCCTGGAGCATGCCGCCGGTGATGTCGGTGTAGGCGCTGCCCTTGACGGTCTTGACGAAGTGATCGATGCGATCGCGAAACTGGCGTTTCTGCTGGTTGGCGCGGCTGGGGCGATCGTCGAACGTCACCTTGGCGATGATGTCCTTTTCGCTGAAGCTGCCGGTGTCCACGCGGGCCACGGCGAAGGAATCGCCGGGCTGCAGGTTGGCGAGAATATAGTTGATCACCCGCTGGGCCTGTTTCAGTTCCTTCGTGTAGGTGCCGGAGGTGTCCATCAGCATGTAGACGCCCCGGGTGTTGGGCGTGTTTTCACCGCAGGCGGCCAGCAGCGCCGCGACCAGCAGCAGGGCAAGTCCCTTGAACCCGTGTTTCATGAGGTGGCCTCCCGGTAGTCGCTGGTATCCGTATCGCCGGCCACGCTGGCGGCGGCGCGCTTCTGCTGGATCAGCCGTTCGATCCACAGTGGCGCGAAGATCACCAGATCATAGAAGTTGTTGAAGGCGATGCCGGCGTAGCGGGCGGCATTGCCCAGCACCCGCAACAGCCAGGCCAGGCTGCGCAGCAGGCCTACCCCGATCAGGCCGAAGACGGTGCGCAGGGAATGGACGAAGGTCTCCAGCGGAATGGCCACGAACATCAGGGCGAAGGGCAGCACGAAGCCCATGCCCATCTGGGCCGCGGTGGTGATCCACAGGTAGGAACTCTGCGCCATCTGCGCAGCCTCGTCACCGCGCAGCAGGGCGCGGGTGGCGGCGTCCTCCTCCATCAGCAGTTCGCGCATGAAGGCCAGACCGGCTTCCACCGTGGCCAGGAACAGCAGGATAAAGAAGAAGGTCCAGGCCATGCGCACGCGGGCCTTGTCGTTGAGCGCGCCGATCACCGGGAACAGGCGGGTGATGCGCAGGGCTTCCATGAGGAACAGGCCCATGGTCAGCTCCACCAGAATGATTACCAGGGCGGCGACGTTGTTGAGCTGGAAACCCATGATCATGCTGGTGCCACCGACCATCTCCGACAGCGGCCGGGCGATGAGGTGGAAGTTGATCACCGCGCCACCGACGGCGATGAGCAGCACGAAGGCGGAAATGAAGAAGCGCGTGAGCGACGACGAGGACAGGGTTCGCACGGCCCGATCGGTCTGGGCGACGATTTCCTCGTACTTCTCCATGTGACGATCCAGGGTGGCCGAGCGCTGCAGCAGGCTGTTGACGTTCTTGTCCACCTGGCCGAGCAACTGCTGCACCTTGCGCCAGTGAGGCATCATGCGATTGAGGATCTGGTGGCGCTGATGACTCTCCTTGCGGTATTCCTCGATGGCCTTGGTATTGGCCTTGACCATGGACTGATGAATGTCCTCCAGCACCTTGCCGACCATGGGATCGCTCTTGCTGGCCGGGATCTTGGCCACGGCCTCCACCGCCTTGACCCAGCCCGGGGGTTCCGGCGGCACGTCGATGCTGGCGTTGTAGTCCTCGTCGATCTTGACGATTTCCTCGCTCAGGTGGCGATGCAGCGAGGGATACTCGGCCAGATCCTGGCGCACGGTGGCGTCCACCCGTTCGAATTCCCGCTCGATGTGGCGCTCGGTGGCCTCGCGCCCCTGTTCCAACAGCACCTCGCGGTTGCGCGCCTGCAGGCGCTGTTCGGCGCCCATCACGGCGCGGGCGCTCATGCGCAACGCATTGTGAATCACGCGGCTGAGGGCCGTGACGGTGCGGTGGGCGTGACTGCGGGCCAGATACAGCACGACCGTGACAACCACAAACCAGATGATCCCCGACAGCAGGGGGCTTGGCGTAATCATGTAGATGTTCGAGACGGACATCGCGCTCTCCTCATGGTGATGCCACCGGCCGATGTGTCCCGGCCTGGCGAAGGGCCATCTTACCGCTCGTCGAACCGGTCAAACCGTCGAGCGGTTCACACTTGTTTCCGATGCTGGCGTATCAGGAAATGCTGATGGGTGAGGAACGCCGGGCCACGCGGCCATGACTATTTCTGAGTATAGTCGCTGAGAAAGCCGCGCAGGCGGTTGTGGGCCTGGCTGAGCAGTTGGCTGATCCGGGATTCGCTGACGCCGAGGATTTCGCCGATCTCGCGCAGGTTGAACTCCTCGTCGTAGTAGAGGCTGACCACCAGTTTCTCCCGCTCGGGCAGGTTCTCGATGGCCTCGACCAGGTTCTCGCGGAACTGTTCTTCCTGCAGGCCTTCCATGGGCCCGGCGGAGTGGGAGCGGCCGTCCAGACCCAGGCCGTCCTCGTCCACGCCCAGATCCACGAAGCTGTGAATGCGGCAGGCGTTGGATTCCTGCAGGAGCTGGTGATATTCCTCGAGGGAGACGCCGAGTTCGTCGGCGATTTCCGCCGCCCGGGCCTCGCGGCCGGTGCGATCCTCGATGCGCTTGACCACCTCGTTCAACTCGCGGGCCTTGCGGTGCACCGACTTGGGCGCCCAGTCGTTGCGGCGCAGTTCGTCGAGCATGGCGCCGCGGATGCGGATGGTGGCGTAGGTCTCGAAGCTGGCGCCCTGGCGGGGATCGTACTGCTGCCAGGCATCGAGCAGCCCGATCAGGCCGACCTGGATGAGATCGTCCACCAGCACCGAGGCCGGCAGGCGCGCCTTGAGATGATAGGCGATGCGTTGCACCAGGCCGGCGTGCTGTTCGATGAGATCTTCGGCTTCGTGGGTCTTCTGTACGGGATACATGCGCTCGCTCGTCCTGCAAGGTCCGGATCCGTCCGGGATCCGGCACGGTTGTTACTTGTGTTTCGACAGCCGCGGGCAAAACTTGAGAACCCGTTCACTGTCCGGGCGTGACCGGTTGCCGGTCCGGCCGGTGGCGGTCTGGAAGCAGTGTTGCAGGATCCGTGCCCGAATGGGACGGAAGGCGGAAGGGAAAACAGGCCCTTGCAGATCAAGGGCTTGGCGTGATCAGGATGCGCGGACCAGCTTCTGCAGGTGGCCGGCAATGCGCTCGAGCGGCAATTCCGTGTCGGCCGCGCCAAGTCTTGCCGCCTCGCCCGGCATGCCCCAGACCACGGA
>JALVBM010000323.1 GCA_027010665.1 Chromatiales bacterium | reverse complement strand
GTCAGCAAACGGGCCAGACGCTGCGCATCGTGCAGCAGCAGATTGGGGCGCTTGTAGGTGGCGAAGCGACGGGCGAAGCCCAGGGTCAGCACGTTGGGATCGAGCAAATCCTCGACGTTCGTCTGGACGATTTGCCGTCCCGGCAGGCGCTGGCGGATCCACTGGATGAGCCGCTGGCGGTTGCGGGTGCGCATCTCCCAGATGGCCTCGTCGGTCAGTCCGAGAATGTTCTCGCGCATGGCCTGTGGTTCCTCCCGCCAGCGTTCCTTGCCGCAGGCTTCGGTCCAGAGACGATCCGATTCGGGCGAGTCCCAGCTCGAAACGTGCACGCCGTTGGTGACATGCCCGACCGGCACCTCGCGGGTCGGCCAGCGGGGAAACAGGGGTTGGAACAGATGGCGGCTGACCTCGCCGTGCAACCGGCTGACACCGTTGACGGCGCTGCTGGCGTGAATGCCCAGCCAGGCCATGTTGAACGGCTCGTCATCGGCGGCCCGGGGGTGGCTGCGACCGAGACGCAGCACAACATCGACGGGGATTCCCGCCTGCTGCGCCCAGGGCGAGAGATAGTGCCGGACCAGATCCGGATCGAAACGGTCGAAACCGGCATCGACCGGCGTGTGGGTGGTGAACAGGTTGCCGGCCCGGGTGGCCATCAGCGCCGTTTCGAAATCGACCCGGTTGCATGCCATGAACAGCCGGGCGCGCTCCAGCACGGCAAATGCGGCATGGCCTTCGTTCAGATGACAGACGGCCGGTTCGATGTCCAGGGCCTGCAGCAGGCGGTAGCCACCGATCCCCAGCACCAGCTCCTGCTGCAGGCGCAGTTCTCGTCCCCCGCCATAGAGTTCGCTGGTGATGCCGCGATCGGCCGGATCGTTGAGGGGATCGTTGCTGTCCAGCAGGTACAGGGTGATGCGGCCCACCTGGGCCTGCCAGGGGCGCAGGCGCAGGGTGCGGCCGGGCAGTTCGAGGGGGATGCTGATCCATTCCCCTTCCGCGTTGCGCACCGGCGTGATGGGCATCAGTGACGGATCGTTGAACGGATAGAAGGCGAGCTGTTCGCCATGGGCGCCGAGCGCCTGCCGGAAGTAGCCCTGCTGGTAGAGCAGGCCCACGGCCACCAGCGGCACACCCAGTTCACTGGCGGTCTTGAGGTGATCGCCGGCCAGCACGCCCAGGCCGCCCGAATACAGCGGCAGGGCCTCGGTGAGCCCGTATTCCATGCAGAAATAGGCCGTGGTTGGCGAGACGTCCGGATACTTGCGCTCGAACCAGGAATCCCCGGTCAGGGCCGCCACCTGTTCCTCGCGCAACTGCTGGATCAACTGGCGGAAGTTCTCGTCACCGGCCAGCGCGTTCAGTCGGCGCAGGCTCACGGTCTGCAGGATCAGCCACGGGTTGCGGGTATGACGCCACAGTTCAGCATCGATGGTCCGCCACAGGCGGTCGGCCACGTGACTCCACGACCAGCGCAGGTCCAAGGCCAGGATGCGCAGTTCCGCCAGTTCTTCCGGCAGATCGGGGCGCAACTCATAGGGAGAAGGATTCATGGTTCTCGTCCTGGTCAAAGGCGATTCCTGTCAGGGTTCAAATGCGTTCCTGCTGTAAATGGTCCCACAAGTTTGCCAATCGTATTTTGCCGACCATGTCCTGCATGAAATTTTGAGACATCTAACGACACGGTTTTCCTCGTCACTCGTCACTCGTCACTCGTCACTCGCCCCTGTCTTTTTGGCCATTTCCAGTTCTGAATTTCCGGCATGTCCTCGCCGTGGGTGGTGATGTATTCCCGGTGTTCCACCAGCTTGTCATGCATGTATTGATGGATGTGCCCGGCACGGTCCTTCAGGGCCGGGACACGGTCGGCCACGTCCATGACCAGATGGAAACGATCCAGATCGTTGCGCACCACCATGTCGAAGGGGGTGGTGGTGGTGCCTTCCTCCTTGTAACCGCGCACGTGCAGGTGCTCGTGGAAGCGGCGCCGGTAGGTGAGGCGGTGAATCAGCCAGGGATAGCCGTGGAAGGCGAAGATCACCGGCACATCGGTACCGAACAGGGCGTCGAACTCGGCATCGGGCAGGCCGTGGGGATGTTCCTCGTGGGGCTGCAGGGTCATCAGATCCACCACGTTGATCACGCGGATGCGCAGTTCGGGTGCCAGCCGGTTGAGCATGTCCACCGCAGCCAGGGTCTCGATAGTGGGCACGTCGCCGCAGCAGGCCATGACCACGTCCGGCTTGCCGTGCTGATCGTTGCTGGCCCATTCCCAGATCCCGATGCCCGCCGAGCAATGCTTGATGGCACTGTCCATGTCCAGCCACTGGGGCTCCGGCTGCTTGCCGGCCACGATCACGTTGACCAGGTTGCGCGAGTTCAGGCACTCGTGGGCCACGTACAGCAGGCAGTTGGCATCGGGCGGCAGATACACACGCACGATGTCGGCCTTCTTGTTGACTACGTGATCGATAAAGCCCGGATCCTGGTGGGAGAAGCCGTTGTGATCCTGGCGCCAGACATGGGACGTGAGCAGGATGTTGAGCGAGGCGATGTCAGCCCGCCAGGGGATCTCGTTGCAGACCTTCAGCCACTTGGCGTGCTGGTTGAACATGGAATCGACGATGTGGATGAAGGCTTCGTAGCAGGAGAAGAAACCGTGGCGGCCGGTCAGCAGATAGCCTTCCAGCCAGCCCTGGCAGGTGTGCTCGGAAAGGATTTCCATCACCCGGCCATCGGGGGCCAGATGATCGTCGTAGTCGTAGGTGGTTGGCATCCAGACCCGGTCGGTCACCTCGAACAGGGCGGAGAGCCGGTTGGAGGCGGTCTCGTCCGGGCCTACCACGCGGAAGTTGGCCGTTTTCATGTTCAACTTCATCACGTCGCGCAGGTATTCGCCCAGGCGGCGGGTGGCCTCGCCCAGGTCGGCGCCCGGGTGCGCGACCGGCAGCGCATAGTCCCGGTAGTCGGGCAGGTGCAGGGGTTTCAGGAGCAGTCCACCGTTGGCGTGGGGGTTGGCGCCCATGCGCCGTTCGCCCGCCGGGGCCAGGGCGGCAATCTCGGGCCTGAGCCAGCCATCCTCGAACAGTTCTTCGGGGCGGTAGCTCTTCATCCAGTTCTCGAGGATCCGCAGATGTTCCGGCGTGGTGGCATCGGGGATAGGAACCTGATGGCTGCGCCAGAAGTCTTCCACCTTGAGGCCATCGACTTCCTTCGGTCCCGTCCAGCCCTTGGGGGTGCGCAGGATGATCATCGGCCAGCGGGGCAGGCGCCGATCACCGTCTTCACGGGCCCGTGCTTGGATGGCATGGATCTCGGCAATTACGGTATCGAGCGTGGCGGCCAGTTGTTGATGGACCTGCATGGGGTCGTCTCCGGCCACCACATAGGGATGATAGCCGTAGCCTTCGAACAGCCGGATCAGATCGGTTTCGTCGATGCGCGCGAGTACGGTCGGATTGGCAATCTTGTAGCCGTTGAGGTGCAGCACCGGCAGTACGGCGCCGTCGCGGTCCGGGTTGAGAAACTTGTTGGAATGCCAGGCCGTGGCCAGGGGCCCGGTCTCCGCCTCGCCATCGCCGACCACGCACAGGGCCAGCAGATCCGGGTTGTCGAATACCGCGCCATAGGCGTGCGCCAGGGAATAGCCCAGTTCGCCGCCTTCGTTGATGGAGCCGGGCGTCTCCGGCGCGCAGTGGCTGGGCACGCCGCCGGGAAAGGAGAATTGCCGGAACAGGCGCTTCATGCCTTCCCGGTCCCGGGAGACATTGGGATAGCGTTCCGTATAGGTACCCTCCATCCAGGTGTTGGCCACCAGCGCAGGACCGCCGTGTCCGGGGCCGGTGATGTAGATGGCATTGAGATCCTCGCGCTTGATGATGCGGTTCATGTGCGCATAGAGCAGGTTCAGGCCCGGCGTAGTCCCCCAGTGACCGAGCCGCCGGGGCTTGATGTGCTCGGGCCTGAGCGGCTCTTCCAGCAGCGGGTTGTCCATCAGGAAGATCTGTCCGGCGGACAGGTAATTGGCGGCGCGCCACCAAGCGTGGATTAGCTGCAGTTCGGACTCGCTCAGAGAGTGATCGTGTGGCTGGTTATTCATGGCTGTTCTCCGTTGGCAGGGCCGATCAGCAGGCGATGGGTATGACGGGCGATGACGGTCTCCTCGTCGGTGGGAATGCGCCACACCGACACGCGGCTGTCGGGGAGGCTGATGCGGGTGGCGTTCGCAGCATTGGCCTCGGCATCGATCCCGATGCCAAGCCAGGCGGCCTCGCGGCAGATGCGTTTGCGGATCAGCGGCGCGTTCTCGCCGATGCCGGCGGTGAACACCAGGGCATCGAGACCACCGAGGACGGCGGCCAGGGACGCGATGGCCCGGTGGGTGTGGTACACGAAATGATCCACGGCCTCGGCGGCGTGGGGATGGGGCGAGGCCAGCAGGGTCTGCATGTCGCCGCTGATCCCGGACAGGCCGAGCAGGCCGCTGTGATGGTTGAGCACATCGTCTACGGCCTCCACGTCGAGTCCGGCTTCTCGCATCATGTATACCGGTATACCCGGATCCAGCGATCCGGGCCGGGTGGCCATGGGGATCCCGTCCAGCGGCGTCAGGCCCATGGTGGTGGCGACCGACTGGCGGCGATGCAGGGCGCACAGGCTGGCGCCATGGCCCAGGTGGGCGACGATGATCCGCCGGTCGGCATCGGCACCGAGGTGGTCCGGCAGTACCGAGGCGATGTATTCATAGGAAAGCCCGTGAAAGCCATAGCGCCGCACGCCGCGGTCGTACCATTCCCGGGGCAGGGCATAGTGCTGTTCGCGCAGGGGCAGGGTGTGGTGGAAGGCGGTGTCGAAACACGCCACCTGGGGCAGTGCCGGCTGCAGACGGGCCAGGATGTCGATGGCCGCGAGATTGTGGGGCATGTGCAGCGGGGCCAGGGGAACCAGCTCTTCGAGATCCTGGCGCACCGCGGGATCGAGGCGAACCGGTGCGGTGAAACGGGAACCGCCGTGCACCACGCGATGGCCGGCGGTGACGAGGGAAACATCCGGGAACGTCTCGGCCAGCCACGCGAGCAGGTGTCGCAGGGCCTGCTCGTGATCCGGTGTTCCGGGTCGGCTGTCGATCAGCGAACGGCCGCCCGCATCGCGGGCCCGGAACCGGGGCTGATCGGGCAAGCCGGCGAACTGGCCCCGGACCTGGCACCGGGGCGCGTCATCACCGAGGGTGTAAACGGCGAACTTCAGGCTCGAGGAGCCCGCATTCAGAACCA
>JALVBM010000322.1 GCA_027010665.1 Chromatiales bacterium | reverse complement strand
TCGCGGGCCCGGAACCGGGGCTGATCGGGCAAGCCGGCGAACTGGCCCCGGACCTGGCACCGGGGCGCGTCATCACCGAGGGTGTAAACGGCGAACTTCAGGCTCGAGGAGCCCGCATTCAGAACCAGAATGGCCTGTCGTGTGGTCATGACGCTGCGCTCAGTCCATCGTGTGAATGCCTTTTCATCGCACGGCTTCAGGCCGACGCGGCCTGCGACAGGGCCGCCAGCAACTGTTGGTAGGAGGCAATGAACTTCGCCACGCCCTCCGTCTCCAGTTGCCGGGCCAGTGCCGCAAAGTCGATGCCGAACTTGTTCAGATTTGCAAAGACGGTTTCCGCTTCCGGCATGTCCGTGGTCAGGCGCGGCGCCGGCTGGCCGTGATCGCGATAGGCCTCGATGGTCGCCAGCGGCAGGGTGGTAACCGTCTCGGGGCCGATCAGGGCTTCCACGTACTTGATGTCGGAATATTCGGGATTCTTGGTGGAGGTGCTCGCCCACAGCGGCCGCTGAACCCGGGCACCGGCTCCGAGCAGTGTTCGCCATTCCCGGCTGTCACGCAAGCGCCGGTATTCGCGATAGGCGAGTTTCGCGGCGGCCACGGCCACCTTGCCCTGGAGTTGCGCCGCGTCCGGATTGGTTCCGGCCCGTTCGGCGAGCAGCCGATCGGCCAGGGTCTCGATGCGGCTGACGAAGAAGCTGGCGACGGAGGCGATGTGTTCGATGGACTGCCCGGATTCGAGCCGGGCCGTGAGCCCCTGCTGCCAGGCTTCGGCCACCTGCACATAACGGGCGGGACTGAAGATCAGCGTGGCATTGACGTTGATCCCGAGGGCGATCAGTTCGCGGATCACCGGCAGGCCGGCGTTGGTGGCCGGAATCTTGATCATGATGTTGGGCCGATCCATGGCCTGCCACAGGCGCAGGGCCTCGCGAATGGACGCGGGCGTGTCGTTGGCCAGTTCCGGCGAGATTTCCAGGCTGACCAGGCCATCGGTCCGGCCGCTGCTTTCGTACACCGGCCGCAGGGTATCGGCGGCCAGCCGGATGTCTTCCCGGAGCAGGGCTTCGTAGAGCGCAACGTTGTCCGGGTAGCGGGTCGAAAGGCGGGCAATCGGTTCGCGGTAGTCGTCGGTTTCGAGAATGGCCCTGGCGAGAATGGTGGGATTGGAGGTGATGCCGCAGATCCCGTCCTCCTCCATCAGGCGCCGGAAGCGGCCGTCGAGGAACATCCCCCGGCGCAGATCGTCGAGCCAGGGGCTCTGGCCGAATTCACGGAGTCGTTGCAGTGGGCTCATAGTTCCATGACCTCGTTCAGTCCAGGCATGACGACCTGGGTATCCTGCAGATGTCGGGCGAAGTGGTGCATGACATCGTCTTCGCCATGCACCAGCACGGTTCGCTCGGGATTGCCGGTCTGCCGGTACCAGGCCAGCAGTTCGTCGCGGTCGGCGTGGGCGGAGAATCCGCCGATGGTGAAAATCCGGGCACGCACCGGAATGTCTTCGTGAAAGATGCGCACAGTGTCGGCACCATCGATGATGCACCGGGCCAGGGTGCCCCGCGCGGCATAGCCGACGAAGATCACGCTGGAATCCTTGCGCCACAGGTTGTGCCTGAGATGGTGACGCACCCGGCCGCCGGTACACATGCCCGAGCCGGCCATGATCACCGCCCCGCCGCTGATGTTGTTGAGGGCAATGGACTGGGCCGTCTCGCGCGTGAAATGTAGTCCCGGCAGGGCGAAGGGATCGTTGTGCTCGCGGAACAGTTCGGCGGTGGCGGTATCGTAGCACTCGGGATGATGCTCGAAGATTTCCGTGGCGGAGATGGCCATGGGCGAGTCGAGAAAGACCTGCAGGCTGCGCGGCAGGCGCCCCGACTCCACGGCCTCGTGCAGGAAATAGAGGATTTCCTGGGCGCGCTCGAGGGCGAAGGTGGGAATGATCACGTTACCGCCACGGTGGAAGGTGTCCTC
>JALVBM010000321.1 GCA_027010665.1 Chromatiales bacterium | reverse complement strand
TTCCTTGTTTGTATGTGCGGTTGTTTCATCGCGGCGGGGGCGCCGCTCCTACATTTTTTCGTGAGAACGATGAACCATGTCGCCATCGCTGTAGGAGCGGCGCCTCGCCGCGACCGGCGAAGGCGACAATTCTCGTTCCTGTTACCATGTCTTCGAAGCTGGGCACGAATGCTTTGCCGTTCCGGTTTCGTTCCAACACGGCTGAGCGCCGCTCCTATATTTTTTCGTGCCAGCGTTGAAGCATGTCGCCGTTTCTGTAGGAGCGGCGCTCAGCCGCGATGAACGAAACCTCTGCCCTTCAAATCCTTGACCGTCTTTTCAAGACCCCTGGCCCCGCTGTTCCTCGCCACTCGTCACTCGTCCCTCGCCACGGATTTTTTGGTGCGTTGCTGCGCGAACGCACCCTACGGTCTCGTCACGCAAACAGCGGCGTGCCGTTCGCTTCGTGCCACTGCAGTATCCCTTCCCAGGCATCGATGGCGCTCTCGGCGAACCAGAACAGTTCGCGATCCTCCGGGTCGATGGTGCCTTCTTCCACCAGGAAGTCGAAATCGATCACCCGGCGCCAGTATGGTTCGCCCACCAGGATCACGGGTAGTGGCGCAATCTTGCGGGTCTGGATCAGGGTCAGGGTTTCGAACAGCTCGTCCAGGGTGCCGAAACCGCCGGGGAAGGCGACCAGGGCCTTCGCCCGCAGCAGGAAGTGGAGCTTGCGCAGGGCGAAGTAGTGAAAGCGAAAGCACAGGCCCGGGGTGAGATAGGGATTGGGAAACTGCTCGTGGGGCAGGGTGATGTTCAGGCCGATGGTCTTGGCGCCGGCTTCCCAGGCGCCGCGGTTGGCCGCTTCCATCATCCCGGGACCGCCACCGGTCATGAGCACCACGCGACAGTCGCCGGGGCCGTTGCCCGAATCGCCCACCAGGCGGCCGAAGTCGCGGGCGATCCTGTAGTAATGACTCTTGTCGAGGATGCGACGGGCCACGGCGAGCCTGTTTTTCAGGGTGGCATCGTCGGGCTGTTCGGCCACGGCCTTCTCCAGCACCTCGACCTGGCGCCGGGCGGCGGCCGGCTCCGGGATGCGGGTGCTGCCGAAGACCACGATGGTGTGCTCGATCCCGTGTTCGCGCAGCAGCCATTGGGGTTTGGAATAGTCCAGTTGCAGGCGAATGCCGCGGGTCTCGTCCTGCTGCAGGAAGTCCACGTCCTCGTCGGCCTGGCGGTAGGCCGGATCTTCCATCAGGCGCCGGACCCGTTCGGGGGCATCGACATCGTCCACCGCCGGTTTGGGCCGCTGCCAGGGCAGTTTTTCCCGCCGGTGCAGCGGATGGGGCGGAGCCGGAATGACCGGGTCGTCGGGATCGCGCGAATCAGTCATGGTCGTCGTTTTCCAGATGATGAACGAGTACGGCCAGGGCCGTGGCGATGAGGCGGGCCTCGGGCGGATCGGAACGGGAGGGCAGCAGAATCGGTACCCGCGCGCCGATCACGATGCCCGCCAGGGTGGCGCCGGCAAGGTATTCCAGATCCTTGGCCAGGATGTTGGCCGCGTTCAGATCCGGTGCCAGCAGGATGTCCACGTCACCCGAGACGGGACTGTGAATGTGCTTGATGCGGGCCGCCTCGGCGGAAATGGTGTTGTCGAAGGCCAACGGCCCGTCGACGATGGCATGCCGGATCTGTCCCCGCTCGGCCATCTTGCTCAGGCAGGCGGCGTCGATGGTGGAGGCAATGGCCGGCTTGACCACCTCCACGGCCGACAGGGCGGCCGCCTTTGGGCGCTTCACGCCCAGCCGGCGGGCCAGATCCACGGCGTTTTGCAGGATCTGCGCCTTGGTCGCCAGATCGGGCGCGATGTTGATGGCCGCATCGGTAATGAACAGCAGCTTGGGATAGGTGGGCAGTTCGCAGACGAACACGTGACTGACCCGTTTGCCGGTGCGCAGATGTTCCAGCACGGGATGCATCAGCGCATCGGTGTGAATCCAGCCCTTGGCCAGGGCCTCGGCATCTCCCCGTTCCACCAGCGCAATCCCCTGTTCCACCGCGGCCGCCTCGCTGCCGGCATCGACGATGTCGGTGCCATCGAGATCGAAGCCGAGCTTTTCACACCGTCTGCGAATGCCGTCGGCATCGCCGATCAGGATGGGCAGGGCCAGCCCCTCGTCCCGCGCTTCCAGCATTCCCTGCAGGACATGGGCTTCCTCGGCGTTGACCACGGCGATGCGCAGGGGCGGAAATGCCCTGGCCCGTTCGACCAGATCCTGCAGGCGTGAGGAAGTGGTGGCGTCATTCATGGTCGATCTGCCAGATCTGTTTCCCGTTCAGGTTTCCCTGCGAGTCGAAATCGTATACATGGGGCGTTCCGGTAGGCAGTTCGAAACGGATGATCTCGTCGGGAGTCATGTTCTCGATGTGCATGATCAGGGCGCGCAGGGAATTGCCGTGGGCCGAGACCAGCACGGTCTCGCCCTTGCGCAGATGCGGGACGATGTGATCGTGATAGTAGGGCAGGGCCCGCTCGGCGGTCATCTTCAGGCTTTCGCCGTTGGGGGGCGGCACGTCGTAGCTGCGCCGCCAGATGTGCACCTGTTCGGCGCCGAACT
Source organism: Chromatiales bacterium (assembly GCA_027010665.1). GTDB lineage: Bacteria > Pseudomonadota > Gammaproteobacteria > UBA6429 > Thiohalophilaceae > JALSSV01. The sequence goes on along the minus strand of JALVBM010000321.1, from coordinate 119 downwards.
GCTGGCGGGCCGCATCCTTGTTGATGCCCTGCAGATCGCCGTAATAGCGTTCGTTGAGTCGCCAGGAGGTGTAGATCTTCAGTTCGAGGGCATCACCGGGGGCGGGCGTGAAATGTTCG
>JALVBM010000320.1 GCA_027010665.1 Chromatiales bacterium | reverse complement strand
AAGCCGAGCAGGCCGAAGGCATAGGCGAACAGGCTGTAGCCGGCCATGGTCACGTCCTGGGGGGTAAAGGCCCCGCGGTAGAACAGGGTGGCCAGCAGCGGCCCGGCCAGCACGCCGAGCCCCACGGCCGCGGGCAGACCGATGATCATCACCCAGCGCACGCCCCAGTCGAGCATGCGCGAAAAGTCTTCTGGGCGAGTGCGGGCATGCTGCTCGGAGAGGCTGGGCAGGATCACCGTGGCCAGGGCGATGCCGAACACGCCCAGGGGAAACTCCATCAGGCGGTCCGAATAGTAGAGCCAGGAGATGCTGCCCTCGGCCAGGAAGGAGGCGATGACGATGTCGAAAAGCAGGTTGATCTGCATGGCCGAGGAGCCGAGGATCCCCGGCAGCATCAGCTTGCCGATGCGGCGCACGCCGGGGTGGCGAAAGTCGGGCCGGGGCCAGCGCAGCAGGCCCAGCCTGGCCACGAAGGGCAACTGGAAGCCGAGCTGCACCACCCCGGCGATGAACACGCCCCAGGCCAGGGCCATGACCGGCTCGTCCAGGTGCGGCGCCAGCCACAGGGCGCAGCCGATCAGGCTCAGGTTGAGCAGCACCGGGGTGACCGCCGGAACCGCGAACCGCCCCCAGGTATTGAGCACGCCGGCGGCCAGCGCCGTGAGGGAGATGAACAGGATGTAGGGGAAGGTGATGCGCAGCAGACGGGCGGTCAGATCGATCTTATCCGGCTCGCCGATGTAGCCCCAGGCCACCAGCATCACGAACACCGGGGTGGCCACCACCACCAGCACCGTGAGCGCGAACAGCACCAGCGCCAGCGTGCCGGCCACCCGCCGCACCAGTTCCACGGTCGCCTCGCGATCGCCCCGGACCTTGTACTCGGCCAGCACCGGCACGAAGGCCTGGGAGAAGGCCCCCTCGGCGAACAGCCGGCGCAGGAAGTTGGGCAGCTTGAAGGCGATGAAGAAGGCGTCGGTGGCGCCGCCCACCGGAAACACCCAGGCGAAGACCATGTCCCGGATCAGGCCGAAGATCCGCGACAGCAGGGTCATGGCGCTGACCACCGCCGTGGATTTCAGAAGGCCCATGGCGCCCTCGCCCGATGATTCGCAAGCATTTGTTTTTGTTCGATTATTGCACCCGAAGCCGGGAGCATAGCACGAGCCGGCCGATCCCGGCCCGAAAACGCCGGTTTCGCCCCGTCCGGCGCCGAAAATATTGACAAACCGGCCCGAAACCCCGATGATACGCGGCTTTCCGAATCCACGCCGTCAGGAGAAACGACTTGGCCAATTCAGCACAATCCCGCAAGCGCGCCCGCCAGGCGGAACGGCACCGCCAGCGCAACGCCAGCTACCGCTCCATGTTCCGCACCTTCATCAAGAAGGTCGTCGCCGCCATCGAAGCCGGCGACAAGGAACAGGCCCGGGAAGCCTACCAGCGCGCCGTCGCCGTCATCGACAAGACGGCCAACAAGGGCCTCATCCACAAGAACAAGGCCGCCCGCCACAAGAGCCGCCTCAACGCCCGCATCCAGGGGATGCAATAACCCGGGGCGCAGGTCCTGATTGCGAAAAAGCCGGTCAAGTGACCGGCTTTTTTGTGTCTGCTTTTCGGGGTGGGGGAAGAAACACGGAGGGCACGGAGACACGGAGAGCACGGAGAAAATCTTTTTATTTCTTCCTGTTGTGGATTCAGGTGTTCCACAACCACAACAGAAAAACTCCGTGTCCTCCGTGTCTCCGTGCCCTCCGTGTTCTTTCCACCCCCCTTCAATCGAAGCCCTAGAACACTACCATGTCGTCCCGGTGGATCAGTTCCGGTTCGGCCACGTAGCCGAGGATCGATTCGATGCGCTGGCTGGGCTGGCCGAGGATTTTCCGGACCTCGTCGGCGTTGTAGTTGACCAGGCCGCGGGCGATTTCGTGGCCCTGTTCGTCCACGCAGGCGACCACTTCGCCGCGGCGGAAGTTGCCTTCCACGCCCTTGACCCCCACCGGCAGCAGGCTGCGTCCCTGTTCCTGCAGGGCCCTGACGGCGCCGGCGTCGCAGATCAGGCGGCCCTTGAGCTGGAGGTGGCCGGCGAGCCATTGCTTGTGGGCGGCGATGGGGGCCTGGTTGGCCTTGAGCAGGGTGCCGAGTTCCTCCCCCCGGCGCAGACGCAGCAGGACGTCGGCCTCGCGGCCGGGGGCGATGAGGGTGCAGGTGCCTGAGCGGGCGGCGAGCCGGGCGGCGCGCACCTTGGAGGCCATGCCGCCGCGGCCCAGCGCGCCGCCGGTCTCGCCGGCCATGGCATCCAGTTCGGTGTCGTTGGCGTTGGCCTCGGGGATGAGCCGGGCGTCAGCATGCTGGCGCGGATCGCGATCGTAGAGGCCGGCCTGATCGGTGAGGATGATCAGGTGATCGGCCTCCACCAGGTTGGCGGCCAGGGCGCCGAGGGTGTCGTTGTCGCCGAAGCGGATCTCGTCGGTGACGACGGTATCGTTCTCGTTGATGACCGGCACCACCCCCAGTTCCAGCAGGCTGCGCACGGTGCTGCGGGCGTTGAGATAACGCTGGCGATCGGAGAGATCCTCGTGGGTGAGCAGAATCTGGGCGGTATGCAGGCCATGCTCGCCGAAGGCCGACTCCCAGGCCTCCACCAGCCCCATCTGCCCCACCGCCGCGGCCGCCTGCAGGCGATGCAGTTCATGGGGCCGCTGTTTCCAGCCCAGCCGGGCCATGCCCTCGGCCACCGCGCCGGAAGAGACCAGCAGCAG
>JALVBM010000319.1 GCA_027010665.1 Chromatiales bacterium | reverse complement strand
GTTTGGCATCCAGGCTCAGGCTGCCGGTCTCGCCGTCGTAACGCTGGTACGGATACTGCTTGAGCGTGGACAGGGCGCCGATGATGCGATAGCTGTCGATGCCCAGCGCGTAGAGCCGCTGCAGGCGGTTGCCGGCCTTGCTGATATAGGGCTCCACTTCGGTGCGCAGGCCGCGGTGGGTGGTGGTGCCGGTCAGCACCCAGGGCATGTCGCCGAAGCGCAGGCCGTCCATGTCCCGATCCCGTTCGGGATTCAGGTTGCCGGTAAAGACATGGGAGGTCGCGTACACCGGCACGTCGGCGGCATGGTAGAACTTGAGCTGGGGACGGATCTGCCGGGCCTGGCGCGGATAGGCGGCCAGGAAGATGAAGTCGATGTCCTTGCGCCGCCGGGGCGTGTACTTGATGGTCTGGTTGAGCAGGTGACGCATGGCCCGATAGCGGCGTTCGCTCTCGTCGATGTTGAGCAGCTTGCGGATGGGCCCCGAGTAGTCGTTGCGCGCGGCGTTGTAGGTCTGCTGTTCCACCACCGTTCCGCCGATCTCGGTCCAGCGATCATTGAAGGCCTTCGCCACCCGCTCACCCCAGGGACCGGCCGGTACCAGCACCGCCGCATTCACGTACCCGTCGAGCCAGGTTCGCTCGGCCACCTGCCGGGCTTCCTCCTCCGGGGACAGGCCGAACTGGAACAGGCGTGGCGGAATGTTCTCCTCGTCGGGAATGTAGTTCAGAGCCAGGGTCGGCACACTGAGATCCCCGTACCGGACCAGGCGCTGGATGCGGGCCTTGTTGAGCGGGCCGATCACGAAACCGGCGCCGTCGCTCACGGCCTGCCGATAGAGATCGAGGATGTCGGGGCTGCTCTCGGTGTCGTAGATCCGGATCACCTGTTCGGGACGGGCGCGCCGGGTGTAGTAGGCGGCCAGGATGCCGTCACGCAGGGCCTCGCCGGCGCGGGCGAAACGGCCGCTCAGCGGCAGCAGCACGGCGATGCGTTCGGGAATGACGATGTGCTCGGCCTTGCGGCTGAGCAGTTCCTCGATCAGTTCCGCGCGGGCCGGGTGGCCGGGATAGCGCTGTTTCCATTCCAGCACCGCCTCGTGCAGCAGGGTCGGCTGCAGCTGGTACTGCTTGCTGATCTGCACCAGCTCCATCCAGCCGCTCAGCACGTCCGGCGGCGGTTCGGTGCGCAACTGCTGCAACGCCCGCTCCGACATCATCGACAGGGCCTGCCAGATGTCGTTCTGGTTGGCGGCGATCAGATCCGGATCCCGGAGATAGGTTTCCCGCTGCACCAGTTCCCGCGCCGTCTCCAGCCGGTTGCCGAGCATGGTGTAGGCATCGGCGCGCAGATCGTGATAGTCGGCCAGCCACCAGGGATCCATGCCGGAGGGTGGCGGTGCGGCCAGCAGGTTGAGCACGTCCTCGGGCCGGCGCTCGCCGAGGGCGATGGTGGCCTGGGTCAGGCGCTGCAGGAAGGCCTGGGCCGGATCCGCGGGGTTCAGTCGCAGGCCCTTGAGGATCTCCCGGGCCTGATGAAGGTTGCCGGCCCGGCCATAGGCCTCGGCGGTGCGCAGCATGATGCGGCGGGACTCGTCGCCCTCGGTCAGGTGGCCAAGCCGCCAGAAACCCACCGCGGCCTCGGGATAGCGACCGGCCGCCATTGCCTGCTCGAGTTCGGCCGCATCGGGCACGCCGGCACCCCGCTGGGTGGGCGCGGCACAGGCGGCGAGCAGCAGAACGAGGATGATCGGGAGGAGGGGGGCGAAACGTGGCATCATTCGGGTTTGACTCGGGACAATGGCCGGCCGAAACCGGCCGCGGAGATTATAGCGTGATCCGGGAAAACGGTGTTCTGCATGTTGTCGCAACGCCCATCGGAAATCTGGGCGACCTGTCACAACGTGCCATCGAGGTGCTGCGCGAGGCCGATCTCATCGCCGCCGAAGACACACGCCATACGGCGCGGCTATTGCGCGCCCACGGCATCGAGACGCCCTGCATCGCCGTGCACGAACACAACGAGCGCGAGAAGGTGCCCCGGCTCGTCGAGCGCCTGCAGCAGGGCGAGTCCATCGCCCTGGTATCCGACGCCGGCACCCCCCTGCTCAGCGACCCGGGCTACCACCTGGTGCGGGCCGCCATCGAGGCCGGTATCCAGGTGGTGCCGGTGCCCGGCCCCAGCGCCCTGATCGCGGCCCTGTCCGCGTCCGGATTGCCCACCGATCGCTTCTGTTTCGAAGGCTTTCTCCCGGCGAAGTCAACCGCCCGTCGCAAGCGCCTGGAAGAACTGAAGCAGGCGCCCGTCACCCTGATTTTCTACGAGTCCCCCCATCGCATTCTCGCCACGCTCGATGACCTGGCCGATGTGTTCGGGTCCGACCGACCCATGGTCCTCGCCCGCGAACTCACCAAGACCTTCGAAACCTTCCTGCGCGGCACCATCGACGCGGTACGTGAACGGGTGCGCAACGATCCCCAACAACAGAAGGGCGAGATGGTGCTGCTCCTCGAGGGCGCCCCGGCGCCGGCTGCGGAGGCCATCGATCCGGCCACCGAAAGGCTGCTCGCTATTCTGCTCGAGGAACTGCCCCTGCGGCAGGCCGCCGCCCTGGCCGCCCGCATCAGCGGAATCAAGAAGAATGTGCTCTATCAATTCGCACTGGAGAAACGGAACCCGAATCCGCCCGCCGGAAAAACGTGAAGTCCATCACGAAACGGAATCCTGCCGGCTTGTCCCGCGCGGCGATTGGCGGATAATTGACGCCACCAAGGACGACACCCCAGCG
>JALVBM010000318.1 GCA_027010665.1 Chromatiales bacterium | reverse complement strand
TCATCGCCGATCGCCAGGCCATCGTCAATCACGTGACGGCCTATGCCTATCTGCTCGACGAGGGCCGCTGGGATCAATGGTTCGATCTGTTCACCGACGACGTGGTCTTCGAGACCACCACACCCTGTTTCGGCACCATCATTGCCCGGGGCAAGGCGGCCTTCCAGGGCGTGGTCGATCTGCGTTATCGGGGTCCCGGCAGCGAGAAGAACACCACCGTGCGTCGCCATACCATGGGTAACGTCCATGTTGCCCGGCAGACACGCGACAGTGCCGAGGTCCGCACCTACATGCTGATTTCCGCCGCACCCGAACCCGGCAAGGGCGCTTTTCAGGTGCTCACTTCCGGAACCTACAATGCCAGCCTGAAAAAGATCGACGGCCGCTGGAAGATCACCCGCTGGTACATTGAGGTCGATGCCCCCCTCAAGGCCTCCGCCATGCCGAAGGGCGCTGTCAGCAAGGACATCACCTTCATCCCCGACAATCGCCCGGGTTGTCGCAAATAAACTGCGATACGGTCGCTACAACGGAAATGTCAGCGGGCCATTGTGTCGGCCCAATGATTTCATGCGCCCAAGGGTGTTTTGCCCTGCAAATGTGTGTAGCTCAAACTCGGGAAGAAAGCGCTGCATGACAGCATTCAACCCCAGAGCGGCAATCCTGGTTCTGAGTCGGGCAGGCGACCGATGCCATCAGTCCTGGCATGCCCTGATGGCAAGACCCTTTTGTTCAAATTCCCAGCGTTGCTGTTTGAGCTGGCTTGAATATTTTCCGTTTCGAGGCGTGAGCGGAAGATATTGCTGAAGTATCAACTCAGCCCGATTTGCCTTGCAGGATCGCAAATAGGGAAGCAGTTGACGAATGAGCTCCAGTGCCTGCCGGTTGTATATCGCGCAGGTGTAGCTGGCCGTATGATGTGATTTCGACGTGCGTTTGCGCGTGATCTTTCCCCTGCCCACGGCTTGTCGGGTAAATTCCAGTAAAGCGTATTCGGTGTTGCTGATACTGAGCGCGAGCTGCCGGTTTTCGTTCCTGTGTTTTCGGACAAGTGTAATGGTGCCTTCGCCATCGACCAGACCGGCAATGTAGGCGGCATCAACGCGGGAAAGGGTGTTTATGTCCATATAAACACATCCGGAAAAGAAAAAGGGTTCAGGCGATGATACCAGAACCCTTTCGAATTGGTGGAGGCGGCGGGACAGCGGTTCCCGGATTTTCATCCGGGGCTGGACTATTCCTTCACCTGCGGTTGCCCGCAGGGGAGGGCGTGTTGTGGACGGGTGTCCACCCTAGTACTCCGTGGCGTTCGCGTTAGGAGCCTATGAGTCTCTAGCCGGCTTACGGGTTTCCCCTTCA
>JALVBM010000317.1 GCA_027010665.1 Chromatiales bacterium | reverse complement strand
AATCGAACCCGCGTCCGCAGGTCCTCTGCCTTTGGCTCTACATGCTTAGCCGCGTCTATTGATTTGACTGGCCGTTACCCGACGGGCAGGGAAAGCGGCCAGCGAGTCCGGTAAGGTTTTAACGCCGCGGTCCCGGACGAACCTTGGCGCGATCCTGTGAGAGATGACCCCTGGGATCCGGACCGCACAGGCACGGTACCGGCCAGAGGGCACCCTACCGGGTTTTAAGCGGCGAGTGCGTAGTTGTCGTCGTTGGCAACTATATTGATGTGCAGCTGGATTTACGAGGTTCTCTGCCCCTCGGCATGCACCTCCGGTTTCGCGACCTGCGTCGAAGCCATGTCGCCCCCTTTGGTTCATCCCTGAGACACCCATTCTAGCGCAAAGTTCGGGGTGACGAGAGGTTTTTGCCGGTATCCGCCCGGCGGCGGGGACCGAGGAATTACCGGCGGCTGCCCTTGAGCAGGCGCTGCTTGTCCCGCTGCCAGTCCCGTTCCCGTTCGGTGGCGCGCTTGTCGTGGGTCTGCTTGCCCTTGGCCAGGGCGATTTCCAGCTTGGCGCGGCCCTTCTTCCAGTACATGGCGGTGGGGATCAGGGTGTAGCCCTTGCGCTCAACGGCGCCGATTAGCTTGTTCAGCTCCTCCCGGTGCAGGAGCAGCTTGCGGGTGCGGGTGGGATCGGGCTGGATGTGGGTGGAGGCGGTCGGCAGGGGGGTGATCACGGCGCCCAGCAGCCAGGCCTCGCCGTCCTTGAGCAGGACATAGGCGTCCCGGAGCTGCACCCGGCCGGCGCGCAGGCTCTTCACTTCCCAGCCTTCGAGCACCAGGCCGGCCTCGAAACGCTCGCCGAGGAGGTAGTCGTGGCGGGACTTCTTGTTGAGTGCAATGGTGCTGCCGGCCGGTTTGGTCTTTTTCTTCGCCTTGCCCATGGCCGGCATTATACCCGTGATGCGCCCGTGCCGTTGCGAATTGCCGTTTTGGCCGGGGAAGGTTGAGCCGCGCGCCGGTTTTCCACAAAATGGCAGGGTTTGTGCGTCGGCATGTGGCGGGCGCGACCGGTCCAGACAACAACAAGAGCGACAGGAACATGAGCGAGATTCGCGAATCGGTACACGGTCAGTGGTCTTCCCGCTGGGCCTTCGTGCTGGCGGCGACCGGCTCGGCGGTCGGCCTGGGGAACATCTGGAAGTTTCCCTACATCACTGGCGAGAACGGCGGCGGGGCCTTCGTGCTGGTGTATCTGGTGTGCATCGCCATCATCGGCATTCCCATCATGATGGCCGAGATCATGCTCGGCCGGCGGGGGCGCCAGAGCCCCATGAACACCATGCGTACCCTGGCGCTGGAGGCCGGCAGCACGCCGCACTGGGCCTGGCTGGGCTGGATGGGGGTGCTGGCCGGCTTCCTGATCCTTTCCTATTACAGCGTCATCGCCGGCTGGGCCCTGGCCTACGTGTTCCGCACCGGGATCGGCACCTTCGACGGGCAGACGGCCGATGGCGTGGCCCATATCTTCCAGAGCTTCCTGGCCGATCCGGAGGGGCTGTTGTTCTGGCACACCCTGTTCATGGTCATGACCATGCTGGTGGTGGCTCGGGGCGTGAGCGGCGGCCTGGAGAAGGCGGTGAAGTTCCTGATGCCGGGGCTGTTCGTCATCCTGCTGATCCTGCTGGGCTATGCCCTGAGCACCGACGGCTTCGGGGAAGGGGTGACGTTCCTGTTCAAACCCGATTTCGATGCGCTGCTGTTCAAGGTTGGGGAGGATGGCGTGAAGATCTGGAATCCGGGGCCGGTGCTCACCGCCCTGGGGCATGCCTTTTTCACCCTGAGCCTGGGCATGGGGGCGATCATGATTTACGGCTCCTATCTGCCTTCCAATGCCTCCATCGCGCGCACCACCTTCATCATCGCCGGCGCCGATACCGCCGTGGCCCTGCTGGCCGGGATGGTGATCTTTCCCATCGTCTTCGCCAACGGTCTCGAACCCAGTGCCGGGCCGGGCCTGCTGTTCCAGAGCCTGCCGCTGGCCTTCGGCCACATGCCCTGGGGTGCGTTCTTCGGCACCCTGTTCTTCATCCTGCTGGTGTTCGCCGCCTGGAGTTCGAGCATCTCGCTCATCGAGCCGGCGGTCACCTGGCTGGTGGAGAACCATGGCATGGATCGGCTCAAGGCCTCGGTGGTGATGGGCATTGCCTGCTGGGCCTTCGGGCTGCTCACCGTGTTCTCCTTCAACGTCTGGTCGGACGTGCGGCTGCTGCCCATGTTCGAGACCTTTGCCGACAAGAGCATCTTCGATCTCCTCGACTATCTGACGGCCAACATCATGCTGCCCCTGGGTGGCCTGCTGATTGCCATCTTCGCCGGCTGGGTGATGCGTACCGAGGCCACCCGTGACGAGCTGGACATGGGTGAGGGCCTGGCCTACAGGCTGTGGCTGGCTCTGGTGCGCTTCGTCACGCCGGTGGCGGTGATCGTGGTCTTCCTGCACGCCATCGAGATCATCAATGTCGGTTAGAATGGACGCATGACCGAAGTACGCAAGAGCGCGCTGGTGCCCTACAGCGTGGATCAGATGTATGCCCTGGTGGCCGATTTCGAGCGCTATCCCGAGTTTCTGCCGTGGTGCGGGGCGGCCGAACTGCTGCGACGGGAGGGAGAGCTGGTGGAGGCGCGGCTGGCCATCGATTACCATGGCCTGCACAAGGCCTTCACCACCCGCAACCGCCTGATTGCCGGTGAACGCATCGAAATGGGATTGCTGGAAGGTCCGTTTCGTTCCCTGCAGGGCGTGTGGCTGTTCCAGCCACTGGGGGAGGCCGGCTCCAGGGTGAGCATGGAAATGGATTTCGAGTTCGCCAGTCGGCTGCTGACCATGACCGTGGGGCCCATTTTCAACCGCATCGCCGGCTCGCTGGTGGATGCCTTCATCGAACGTGCCCGGAACGTCTATGGCTGAGACGAAAAAGATTTCCATCGAGGTGGCCTATGCCCCGGGCCCCGATCGCCAGATCGAGATTCCGCTGGAGGTGCCCGAAGGCACCACGCTGGAGGAGGCGATCCGCCTGTCCGGCATTCTGGAGGAGTTTCCGGACATCGACCTGGGCGGGAAGAACAAGACCGGGATCTGGGGCAAGCTGGCCAGGCCCGACACGGTGCTACAGGATCGGGACCGGGTGGAAATCTACCGGCCGCTCATCGCCGATCCCAAGGCAGCCCGGCGCAAGCGGGCCAAAGAGAAGGCCGAAGCCGACGCATCGGAAACCTGATTCAGTGGTCGTGATTGCCGCCCGCGGGTGATTTCCGATCCGGCGGGAAGGCGGGGTCGAAGCCCATGCCCACATCGTTGGTACCGCCATGGATGTGGCGCTTGTCGATGCGGGCCACCTTGTCGCCTTCGAAGAAGACGGTCATGTGCTGCCGGGTCATCTTTCCGCCGCCCGGCTTGAAGGTGTAGACGTAATCCCACCGATCCTTGTGGAAGGGATCCTGAATCAGCGGGGTGCCCATGAGGAACCGTACCTGCTTGCGGGTCATGCCCACCTTCAGATGCTCGATGATGCGGGTGTCGAGCGTATTGCCCTGTTGCACGTCGATTCGGTAGACACTGCAGGCGGGGAGTGTGAGGGCACCGATCAGGAACGGAATGAGAAGTTTTCGCATTTAGAAGTCGAATCTCAGGTATAATGGCCGCATCCGAATCTTAACCCATCCCCGTCGGGTTCGACAGCGGACCCGGGAGGCACCCATGGAAAGCCAGGACCTGAAAAGGGCCGGACTCAAGGCCACCCTGCCACGCCTGAAGATCCTCAAGTTCCTCGAGGAGTCCAAGCAACGCCACATGAGCGCCGAGGAGGTATACAAGGCCCTGCTGGAGGCTGGCGACGAGGTGGGGCTGGCCACCATCTACCGGGTCCTGACCCAGTTCGAGTCCGCCGGCCTGGTCACCCGCCACCATTTCGACGAGGGCCATTCGGTCTTCGAACTCAACCTCGGCGAACATCACGACCACATCGTCTGCGTCCGCTGTGGCCGGGTGGACGAATTCGTGGACGAAATCATTGAAGAGCGACAGCACCGGATTGCCGAGGAAAAGGGCTACGAGATGACCGATCATGCCCTCTACATCTACGGCATCTGCCCGGATTGCCGCAAGACACAGGGCCGAGGGCCGAGAACCCAGGGCCGGGGAAAGGCGAACTGACCCTCACCCCCCTCGCTCCTCGCCAATCGTCCCTAGTTCCTAGTCCCCAGTTCCTAGTTCCTGCACGCCTACGGCGTGCTTGGCGTGCCAGCCCTTTCGATCATCTCCCGCGCATGGGACAGGGTCTGTTCGGTGATCTCGATCCCCCCCAGCATCCGCGCCAGTTCGTCCACGCGTTCCTCCGTGTCCAGGATCTGGATGCGGCTGTGGGTGCGATCCTGCTCGGCGGTCTTGCTCACCTGCAGGTGGTGGTGGCCGAGGGCCGCGACCTGGGGCAGGTGGGTGACGCAGATCACCTGGCGCTGTTCGCCGAGGGTACGCAGCAGCTGGCCGACGATTTCGGCCACCCGGCCGCCGATTCCCACATCCACCTCGTCGAAGATCAGGGTGGGGATGCGGGAGTCACGGGCGGTGATGACCTGGATGGCGAGGCTGATCCGGGACAGTTCGCCGCCGGAGGCCACCTTCGCCAGCGGCCGAACGGGCTGACCGGGATTGGCGCTGACCCGGAACTCGATGCGCTCCAGTCCGGTGGCGACGGGCGTGTCCGATTCCAGCGGCTCGACGGCCACCTCGAAACGGCCGCCTTCCATGCCCAGGGTCTGCATGCTCTCGGTCACCGCCTCGCCCAGTTTCTTCGCCGCGCGCCGGCGGCCCTTGCCCAGTTTCTCCGCCAGCTTCCGGTAGGCGGCGAGGGCGGCATCGACTTCCGCCTGCAGGTTGCCGGCGCGCACTTCGGCCTGCTCCAGCTCGGCCAGTTCGGCCTGCAGGCGTGGCAGCAGGGCGGGGAGTTCCTCCGGGGCGCAGTGATGCTTGCGGGCCAGATCGGTAATCGCCGCCAGGCGCTGCTCCAGCCAGGCCAGGCGTTCCGGGTCCAGTTCCAGGCCGTCCAGGTAGTGGCGCAGTTCCGAGGCGGCCTCGCGAGCCTGGATCACGGCGCTGTCGAGCAGATCCACCACACCGGCCAGTTGCGCATCGGTCTCGCGCATCTCGCCCACGTCGTGCAGGCCGGTGGCGAGCAGGCTGGCGGCGCAGGCCGGATCGTCGCCGTCCAGGGTCATCAGCACCCGCTGGCCGGTCTCCAGCAGACTACTGGCGTTGGCCAGCCGGCGGTGTTCGGCCTCCAGCTCGGCCAGTTCGCCCTCGGCCAGATTCAGTTCTTCCAGCTCCCGGACCTGGTAGCGCAGCAGTTCCAGCCGGTCGTCGCGCTCGCTGGCGGCCTGGCGCAGCCGATCCAGTTCCGCCTGCTTGTCACGCCAGTCGCTGAAGGCTTCGGCCAGTTCGCCGAGCAGGCTGCCGTGGCCGGCGAAGTCGTCGAGCAGCTGACGCTGGGCCTCCCGGCGCAGCAGGGACTGGTGTTCGTGCTGGCCGTGCAGATCCACCAGCATCTCGCCCAGTTCGCGCAGGCTGGCGGCCGGGGCCGGCTTGCCGTTGATGAAGGCCTTGGAGGGGCCATTGGCGGCGATCACCCGGCGGATGATGCACTCGCCGGCGCTGTCCAGTTCGTGTGCCTGCAGCCAGGCTTCGGCTTCGGGTGCATCGTGGGTGCTGAAGGTGACGCTGATTTCGGCCTTCTCGGCCCCGTGGCGGATCACGCCGGTGTCGGCCCGATCTCCCAGCGCCAGCCCCAGGGCGTCGAGCAGGATCGACTTGCCGGCGCCGGTCTCGCCGGTGAGCACGGTCAGACCGCCCTCCAGGGGCAGATCCAGGCGCTCGACGATGGCGAAGTTCCAGATATGGATGTGGGTCAGCATGGCTTCAGTAGTGCTCGCTCCAGTGCAGCTTGGCCCGCAGGATTTCGTAGTGATCGTGCTGCACGGGATGCAGCAGACGAATCGGCTTCTCCTTGCGCCGGATCCGGATCCGGTCGCCGGAGACCACCCCCAGGTTGATCTGGCCGTCGCAGGTCACCTGGGCGTGGGAATGGGGATTTTCCTTGACGATGATCTCGATCTCGCTGTCGCCGTCGATGAGGATCGGCCGGTAGCTCATGGTGTGGGGGCAGATGGGCACGATCAGCAGGGTATTCAGATCCGGCTCCAGGATCGGTCCCCCGGCCGAGAGGGCATAGGCAGTGGAGCCGGTGGGGGTGGAGATGATCAGGCCGTCGGAGCGCATGCTGTTCACGAAGCGACCGTTGATCCAGGTCTCCGTCTCGATCATGCGCGCCACTTCCCACTTGTGGACCACGACGTCGTTGAGGGCATCGCCCACGCTGTCCTCGCCGCCGGCATGGTGCACGATGCGGGTGGTGAGCATCAGCCGCCGCTCCTCCTGGAACTGGCCGTCGAGGATGGCGCCAATGCTCTCGGCCATGTTCACCGGCGGTACGTCCACCAGGAAGCCCAGACGGCCCAGGTTGACGCCGAGCAGCGGCACGTCGTGATCCACCATCTGCCGCGCGGTGCTGAGCAGGGTGCCGTCGCCGCCGACGGTGATCACCAGATCGCACTGTTCGGCCAGCCCCCCGATGGTGGCCGTGGGCAGGCCGGGATTGAAGATGTTCTCCGCCGTCTGCTGCTCCAGCAGTACCTCGCAGCCGCGCTTGCGCAGGATCCGGGCCAGATCCAGCACGGTGGCCGATACCTCGGCTTCCCCGAACTTGCCGATCAGGCCGATGCAGTGAAAAGCGTTGTCCATGAATGTTCCTTGGTGGTTGGCGGGCCTGAAGGCAGATGGCTGGCTTGACAGGGCCGGGCCTGGCCGGTACGGTTTTACCGTTTTGGCACTCGCATGGCAAGAGTGCCAGCCATGCCCTTGAAAGGGCGCTGCTGTCGCCCCATCCAGGAAGTACCGTGACGAACCTGCCCAGTATAAATGATCGTGCCCTGGCGCTGCTGAAGACCCTGGTGGAGCGCTACATCCAGGAGGGGCAGCCGGTGGGTTCGCGCACTCTGGCGCGGGAGTCGGGCATGAACCTGAGCCCGGCCACCATCCGCAACGTGATGGCGGATCTGGAGAATCTCGGCCTCGTCACCTCCCCCCATACCTCCGCCGGACGGGTGCCCACCGCCCAGGGCTACCGCCTGTTCGTGGATCGCCTGCTCACGGTGCAGCCGGTGGACGAACAGACCGTCAACCGTTTCCGCGAGGAACTCACCGGCAGCCGGAATCCGGACGAGGTCATCGACGCTGCCTCCTCGCTGCTTTCGGAAGTGACCCGCCTGGCCGGGCTGGTGATGCTGCCGCGGCACGAGAAGATGATCCTGCGCCACATCGAATTCCTGCACCTGTCGGAGCGCAAGGTCCTGGTGATTCTGGTGATCAACGACCAGGAGGTCCAGAACCGGGTGATCACCACCCAGCGGGACTTCACGCCGGCCGAGTTGCAGCAGGTGGCCAATTACCTGAACGCCGAATTCGCCGGCCGCGAGCTGGAGAGCATTCGCAGCGGCATCATCGACAGCATGCAGCAGACCCGTGACGACATGCACGCCCTGATGCAGACGGCCGTGGATCTGGCCGACCGGGTGGTGCGCACCAGCCGCGAGGGCGACTGTGTCATCGCCGGTGGCACCAACCTGATGGGTTATGCCGAGATGGCCGACGTGGAGAAGCTGCGCCAGTTGTTCGAGGCCTTCGAACGCAAGCTGGACATCCTGCACATTCTCGACCAGTCCATCGAGGCCGAGGGATTGCAGATCTTCATCGGCGAGGAATCGGGCTACGAGGCCCTGGGCGAGTGCAGCCTGGTGACCACCCCCTACAAGGTGGAGGGCGACGTGATCGGCGTGCTCGGGGTCATCGGCCCGACCCGCATGGCCTACGACCGGGTCATCCCGGTGGTGGACATGACCGCAAAAATTCTCGGCTCCCTCTTGAGCCCGGCCTGATCCCGCCCCATATCCGGGACAATTCACACCGATTTCCCCGTTTTCAACCCATTCACGGAGTCCATGAACGACATGAGCGAACACGAAGCCACCCCGGAAGAACGCACTGACGCGCAGGCCGGGGCCGACAGCGGCGCCGAGCCGACCGTCGAGGAATTGCAGGCCCAGCTCGAGGCCGCCCGCAAGCAGGCCGAGGAGGAGCACGAGGCCCTGCTGCGCGCCCGCGCCGAGATCGAGAACATGCGCCGGCGCCACGAGCAGGAAATCGAGAAGGCCCACAAGTATGCCCTGGAGCGCTTCGCCCAGGAGCTGCTGCCGGTGGTCGACAGCCTGGAGATGGGCGTGGAGGCGGCCGGCAGCGAGAACGCCACCTTGGAGAAGGTCCGCGAGGGCACCGAGCTGACCCTGAAGATGCTGCTCAACGTCCTCGACAAGTTCGGCATCCAGGCCGTGCATCCGCACGGCGAACCCTTCAACCCCGAGCTGCATCAGGCCATGTCCATGCAGGAGAGCGCCGAACACGCGCCCAACACGGTCATGAACGTGATGCAGAAGGGCTACACCCTCAACGAACGGCTGATCCGCCCGGCCATGGTCGTGGTTTCCAAGCAGGCCGAAGGGGGCGAAACGAAGGAAAAGGGCGGAAAAATCGACGAACAGGCTTGAAGCAGCCCGTTCCGGCCCCATTGAAGGGGTCAGAGAAAACGCAACAACCGAATTGACAACCCTAACCGGAGAACAAAGGCATGGGCAAAATCATTGGCATCGACCTGGGTACCACCAACTCCTGCGTGGCCGTCATGGAGAACGGCAAGCCCAAGGTCATCGAGAACAGCGAAGGGGACCGCACCACCCCGTCCGTCGTCGCCTTCACGGGTGATGGCGAGGTGCTGGTCGGCGCGCCGGCCAAGCGCCAGGCGGTGACCAACCCCGAACGGACCCTGTTCGCCATCAAGCGACTGATCGGCCGCAAGTACGACGACGCCGAGGTGCAGAAGGACATCGAAATGGTGCCCTACAAGATCGTCAAGGCCGACAACGGCGACGCCTGGGTCGAGGTGGACGGCAAGAAGATGGCGCCGCCGGAGATTTCCGCGCGCGTGCTGCAGAAGATGAAGAAGACCGCCGAGGACTACCTGGGCGAGGAAGTGACCGAAGCGGTGATCACCGTACCGGCCTACTTCAACGACTCCCAGCGCCAGGCCACCAAGGACGCCGGCCGCATCGCCGGTCTGGACGTCAAGCGCATCATCAACGAGCCGACCGCCGCGGCACTGGCCTACGGCATGGACAAGAAGGGCGGGGATCGCAAGATCGCCGTGTACGACCTCGGTGGCGGTACCTTCGACATTTCCATCATCGAGATCGCCGATATCGACGGCGAGGCCCAGATCGAGGTGCTGTCCACCAACGGGGACACCTTCCTCGGCGGGGAAGACTTCGACATGCGGCTCATCGACTACCTGGTGGACGAGTTCAAGAAGGAGCAGGGTATCGACCTGCGCAACGATCCGCTGGCCCTGCAGCGCCTCAAGGAGGCCGCCGAGAAGGCCAAGATCGAACTGTCCTCGGCCAACCAGACCGACGTCAACCTGCCGTACATCACGGCCGACGCGTCCGGTCCCAAGCACATGAACATCAAGGTCACCCGCGCCAAGTTCGAGTCGCTGGTGGAGGATCTCATCGCCCGCACCATCGAGCCGTGCAAGATCGCGCTCAAGGATGCCGGCCTCTCGGCCAGTGACGTGGACGACGTGATCCTGGTGGGCGGCCAGACCCGGATGCCCAAGGTCCAGGAGGTCGTGAAGGACTTCTTCGGCAAGGAGCCGCGCAAGGACGTCAACCCGGACGAGGCTGTGGCCGTGGGTGCTGCCATCCAGGGCGGCGTGCTCGGCGGCGAGGTCAAGGACGTGCTGCTGCTCGACGTCACCCCGCTGTCGCTGGGGATCGAGACCATGGGCGGCGTGATGACCAAGCTGATCGAGAAGAACACCACCATCCCGACCAAGGCGACGCAGATCTTCTCGACCGCGGACGACAACCAGACCGCCGTGACCGTGCACGTCCTCCAGGGCGAGCGCGAGCGGGCCGACGCCAACAAGTCGCTGGGCCGTTTCGACCTCACCGACATTCCGCCGGCTCCCCGTGGCGTGCCGCAGATCGAAGTGACCTTCGACATCGACGCCAACGGCATTCTGCACGTGTCCGCCAAGGACAAGGCCACCGGCAAGGAGCAGTCCATCGTGATTAAAGCTTCTTCCGGCCTGTCCGAAGAGGAGATCGAGCGCATGGTCAAGGATGCCGAGGCCCACGCGGCCGAGGACGCCAAGTTCCACGCCCTGGTCGAGGCACGCAACCAGGCCGACGCCCTGATCCATGCCACTCGCAAGTCCATGGAGGAACTGGGTGACAAGCTGGAGGCCGACGAGAAATCGAAGATCGAGGCCGCCATCAAGGATCTGGAAGAGGTCATCAAGGGCGACGACAAGGACGCCATCGAGGCCAAGACCAAGGCCCTGTCCGAGGCCTCCGCAAAGATGGCCGAGCGCCTCTATGCCCAGCAGCAGGGCGGCGCCCAGGGTGCCGCCGGCGCTGGCGGGGCCGAAGCCGCCTCGGGTCAGGCCACCGGTACCGACGACGATGTGGTCGATGCCGAGTTCGAAGAAGTGGACGACGACAAGAAGTAACGTTCCGGACGAACGTTGCCCGTTGCAAATGGCTGCGTGCGCGAGCACGCGGCCATTTGCGCGTTGTCCGCAAGGAAAGTTTTCTGGATTCATGGCCGGCAGATGGGGACAATGTGGCCCGTTTCTGCCCGCTCACAACCCGACAGTGACCGATGTCCAAGCGTGACTATTACGAAATCCTCGGTGTCAGCCGCACCGCCACCGAAACCGAGATCAAGAAGGCCTTCAAGCGCCTGGCCATGAAATATCATCCGGATCGCAATCCGGACAACGAGGAGGCGCTGGAAAGGTTCAAGGAAGCCAAGGAGGCCCACGATGTTCTCACCGACGCCCAAAAGCGCGCCGCCTACGACCAGTTCGGTCACGCCGGCGTGGATCCGGGCGCGGCGGCCGGCGCCGGCGGTTTCGGCGGCGCTAGTTTCTCCGACATCTTCGGCGACGTGTTCGGCGACATCTTCGGCGGGGGCGGCGGAGGCCGCTCCGGGCAGCGGGTCTATCGCGGCGCCGATCTGCGCTACAACCTGGAACTGACCCTCGAGGAAGCGGTACGCGGCACCACCGTCAACATCCGCGTACCCACCCTGGTCACCTGCGACGAATGCGGCGGCAGCGGCGCCCGCAAGGGCACCTCGCCGGTCACCTGCACCACCTGTGGCGGCCACGGCCAGGTGCGCATGCAGCAGGGCTTCTTCTCCCTGCAGCAGACCTGTCCCCGCTGTCACGGCACCGGCCAGATCATCGAAACCCCCTGCGGCAAGTGCCACGGTCGCGGCCGGGTCGAGGAGCACAAGACCCTGTCGGTGAAGATCCCCGCCGGCGTCGACACCGGTGATCGCATCCGCCTGGCCGGGGAGGGCGAGGCCGGCGAGAACGGCGGCCCGCCCGGCGATCTCTACGTGCACATTCACGTCCGCCCTCACGAGATCTTCGAGCGCCACGGCAACGATCTCTACAGCGAGGTGCCCATCTCGGTGGTTACCGCCGCCCTCGGCGGCGAGCTGGACGTGCCCACCCTCGATGGCCGCGTCAAGCTGAAGATTCCGCCCGAGACCCAGAGCGGCAAGCAGTTCCGCCTGCGCGGCAAGGGCGTCAAGGCCGTGCGCGGCTCCGGCGTGGGCGATCTCATCTGCCGCGTGGTGGTGGAAACGCCCGTCAACCTCACCAAAAAACAGAAGGAGCTGCTGCGCGAGTTCGAAGCCTCCATGGCTGCCGACAGCGTCCACCACAGCCCCCGCGCCTCCTCCTGGCTGGACGGCGTGAAGAAATTCTTCGAAGACATGAAATCTTAAAAACAGGGCCGAGGGACGAGGGCCGACGACTGCATGGATGCAGGAGGTAGAGCGAAGCAGGATGCCCGAGCCGAGTGGCGTGGAGACCATCCCCGGATGGTTCCTCCTGCTCGACTACACGCAGGTCGGCCTATTGTGCCCTTCATGGTATCGGAACGACACTCCCCGTCCTTTGAAATCAACCGCTTGCCAGCAATTTGTACCAATCGGGAATCTCCGGTATTTTTTCCACGTTGGCATGGGAACAACAGGGACGACGGAACATGGGACTGCTTGACGATCTGCGCAATCAGAAACAGGGACGTGAGGCACGCGAAGCCCGGGAGAAGGAACGCCAGGCCCGGCTGCTGGAAAAATACCGCAACGAGATCCATCCCCGGATGTTGCAGGCCTACCGTTTCCTCAACGAACTGGCCGATCACCTGAACTACCTCAAGCCCGAGACCCTCGCCCACTATCCCCTGCTGCCCAACGGCCGCGAACAGGCATTCCGGCAGGAGAACTACAAGGTCACCATCGACAACGCCGACGACATTCGCCAAATCCATCTGCGTTGCGAATGCCGCCTGCCGGGCAAGGTGGCCTACGAGATCGAGGGCAAGGAGCGCATCCTCAGCCAGACGGAACTGCTGGATCGCTACAAGTTCAAGTACTACCGCAAGGACCGGAAGGACGATGACTACGAGCTGCTCGAGTCCCGTTTCATCCTCGAAGGTCCCATCCACGTCAGCGTGATGCTCGAGGGCGACGTCGAGAACACGGCCATCAACCTGTTCCTGCGCAACCTTCCCCAGCCGGGCACGGTCCGGCACGTGCTCAAGGCCCGCCACATCACCGACGAGTTTCTCGACAAGCTCGGCAAGTTCCTGCTGCGGGAATCGGACAAGCTGCTGGAACTGGACATCAGCGAGGAAGAAAAACGTATCATCCGCGAGCGCCTGGAGCGGGAGAAACAGCAACGTCTCCAGGAACTGCGGGAAGCCGAACGCCGCGCCGAGGAAGAAGCCCGGCGCGAGGCCCGGGAGAAATCCTACAAGGAACAGTTGCGCAAGCTCTTCAAGCGCGACAAGCCCGAATGACGCCAGGGCAATTCATATATCAGGGGTAGGAGCGGCGCCCCCGCCGCGATAGAATCGCCCCTCACGAATCCGCAGCCAACCAGGAAAACCCGCCATGATCCATATCGGCATCGCCGGCGCATCCGGTCGCATGGGCCGTGCGCTCATCGAGTCGGTCCACGACACGCCTGGCATGAAGGTCACCGCCGCCATCGAGCGGCCCGGGAGCCCGGTGCTGGGCACCGACGCGGGCGCCGTGGCCGGCATCGGCGAAATCGGCGTGCCCGTCACCGACGATCTGGCCGCGAGCACGAAGCACATCGACGTGCTCATCGATTTCACCCTGCCCGAGCCCACGCTGGCGCATCTTGCCGTCTGCCGCCGGGCCGGCACCCGCATGGTCATCGGTACCACCGGCTTCGACGAGGCCGGCCGGCAGGCCATTCGCGATGCCGCCGACGACATCGCCATCGTCTTCGCCCCCAACATGAGCGTGGGCGTGAACCTGTGCTTCAAGCTGCTGGATCTGGCGGCCCGGGTGCTGGGCGACGAGGTGGACATCGAAATCATCGAGGCCCATCACCGCCACAAGGTGGATGCCCCCTCCGGGACGGCCCTGCGCATGGGCGAGGTGGTGGCCGAGGCCCTCGGGCGCAATCTGGCGGAAGTGGCGGTGTATGGCCGGCAGGGTCATACCGGCGAGCGGGATCGCCGGACCATCGGTTTCGAGACCATTCGCGCCGGCGACATCGTCGGCGAGCACACGGTGATGTTCGCCGACATCGGCGAGCGGGTCGAGATCACCCACAAGGCCTCCAGCCGCATGACCTTCGCCAGGGGCGCCGTGCGCGCCGCCACCTGGCTGATGGACCGCCCGCGGGGGCTGTTCGACATGCAGGACGTGCTCGGCCTGCGGGACTGAGCGTCCTGGCCCGGCGGGGCGCCCGGGGATTTTCACTTTCCCCTTTATCCCCGTCCGGGCTTGGCTTATAATCGCCGCGGTCCAGGGGTATTACCGGACCTTTCCATGAATTTTCGAAGCGGGAGGCGCCCCGGCGGGGGTAGCCTCCCGCTTTGTACGTGCGCCCCGCGGAGGTTCATTTGAGGCATCCTGCCCTGCTTGCCCTGGAAGACGGCACCGTGTTTCGCGGTGAATCCATCGGTATTGCCGGCCAGACGGTCGGGGAAGTGGTCTTCAATACGGCCATGACCGGCTATCAGGAAATCCTCACCGATCCCTCCTACGCACGCCAGATCGTCACCCTGACCTATCCCCACATCGGCAACACCGGTGTCAACGAGGAGGACGAGGAATCCTCCGACGTCCACGCCGCCGGCCTGGTGATCCGGGATCTGCCGCTGATCGCCTCCAACTGGCGCGCCGAGGAGACCCTGGAGGAATACCTGCGCCGCCACAAGCGGGTGGCCATCGCCGGCATCGACACCCGCAAGCTGACCCGCCTGCTGCGGGAGAAGGGGGCCATGAACGGCTGCATCGTCGCCGGCGACGACATCGACGAGGCAGCCGCCGTGGCCGCCGCGCGGGAATTCCCGGGCCTCAAGGGCATGGATCTGGCAAAGGAAGTCACCACCGGCCAGCCCTACGAATGGGCCCAGGGCACCTGGAGCCTGGAGGAGGGCCTGCCGGCCGCCCCGCATCCGGTGGAAGAGGCCCTGCCGCGGCACGTGGTGGCCTACGATTTCGGCGTCAAGCGCAACATCCTGCGCATGCTGGTGGATCGCGGCTGCCGCATCACCGTGGTCCCGGCCCGGACCCCGGCGGAAGAGGTTCTGAAACTGAACCCCGACGGCGTGTTTCTCTCCAACGGCCCCGGCGATCCCGAACCCTGCGACTACGCCATCGAGGCCATCGGCGCGCTGGCCGAGCGCGGGGTGCCCATGTTCGGCATCTGCCTGGGGCACCAGCTCCTGTCCCTGGCCTCCGGCGCGAAGACCGTGAAGATGAAGTTCGGTCATCACGGCGCCAACCATCCGGTGCAGGATCTCGACAGCGGCCAGGTGATGATCACCAGCCAGAACCACGGTTTCGCCGTGGACGAGGCCAGCCTGCCGGCCAACCTGCGCGCCACCCACCGTTCCCTGTTCGACGGTTCCCTGCAGGGCGTGGAGCGTACCGACATCCCGGCCTTCAGCTTCCAGGGCCACCCCGAAGCGAGCCCCGGTCCCCACGATGTTGCGCCATTGTTCGACAAGTTCATTGAACTTGTCGAACAGGGACGAGGGACGAGGAACTAGGGACGAGGGATACCATCGTAGGAGCGGCGCCCTCGCCGCGACCCGTTCCTACGAACAGATCGTTGATGCCGTAGGCCGGGTTCACGCTCCGCCCGGCAAACCGGAACCGAATCGATGCACGATGGCGGGCCGAGGCCCGACCGACAGCTAGAGAAACCATGCCCAAACGTACCGACATCCAGAGCATCCTCATCATCGGCGCCGGCCCCATCGTCATCGGCCAGGCGTGCGAGTTCGACTATTCCGGCGCCCAGGCCTGCAAGGCGCTGAAGGAGGAGGGCTACCGGGTCATCCTGGTCAACTCCAATCCGGCCACCATCATGACCGACCCCGAGATGGCCGATGCCACCTACATCGAACCCATCACCTGGGAGGTGGTGGCCCGCATCATCGAGAAGGAGCGCCCGGACGCGCTGCTGCCCACCATGGGCGGGCAGACGGCCCTCAACTGTGCCCTGGATCTGGCCCGCGAGGGCGTGCTCGAAAAGTATGATGTGGAAATGATCGGCGCCACCCGCGACGCCATCGACAAGGCCGAGGATCGCGAGCGCTTCCGCGAGGCCATGACCCGCATCGGCTTGGACATGCCGCGCTCGGCCATTGCCCACAGCATGGAAGAGGCGCTGCAGGTGCAGGCCTCCATCGGTTTTCCCACCATCATCCGGCCGTCCTTCACCATGGGCGGTTCCGGCGGCGGTATCGCCTACAACCGCGAGGAATTCGAGGAGATCTGCCTGCGCGGCCTGGATCTGTCGCCCACCAACGAGCTGCTGATCGAGGAATCCATTCTCGGCTGGAAGGAATACGAGATGGAGGTGGTGCGCGATCACAAGGACAACTGCATCATCGTCTGCTCCATCGAGAACCTGGATCCCATGGGCATCCACACCGGTGATTCCATCACCGTGGCGCCGGCCCAGACGCTTACCGACAAGGAATACCAGATCATGCGCGACGCCTCCCTGGCGGTATTGCGCGAGATCGGCGTGGATACCGGCGGCTCCAACGTGCAGTTCGCCATCAATCCCGAGAACGGGCGCATGATCATCATCGAGATGAACCCGCGCGTGTCCCGCTCCTCGGCGCTGGCCTCCAAGGCCACCGGTTTCCCCATCGCCAAGGTGGCGGCCAAGCTGGCCGTGGGCTACACCCTCGACGAGCTGCAGAACGAGATCACCGGCGGCGCCACGCCGGCCTCCTTCGAGCCGGCCATCGACTACGTAGTCACCAAGGTGCCGCGCTTCACCTTCGAGAAGTTCCCCAAGGCCGATCCACATCTCACCACCCAGATGAAGTCGGTGGGCGAGGTCATGGCCATTGGCCGCACCCAGCAGGAATCGCTGCAGAAGGCCCTGCGCGGCCTCGAGATTGGCGTGGACGGTTTCGACGAAGTCCTCGACCGCGAGGCCGACGATGCCATGGACAAGCTCAAGCAGGAGCTCAAGAGCCCCGGCCCCATGCGCCTGTGGTACGTGGCCGATGCCTTTCGCATGGGGCTGGACGTGGACGATCTGCACCGCCTGACCCACATCGATCCCTGGTTTCTCGTTCAGATCAAGGAGATCGTGGATCTCGAGGAAGGCGTGCGAGCCGGCACGCTGGCCGATCTCGACCGGGAGCGCCTGTTCGGCCTCAAGCGCAAGGGCTTCTCCGACCGCCGCCTGGCCAGGCTGCTCGGCGTCAGCGAACGGGAAGTGCGCGAGCACCGGCACCGCCTGGGGATCCGTCCGGTCTACAAGCGGGTCGACACCTGCGCCGCCGAGTTCGCCACCAACACGGCCTACATGTATTCCACCTACGAGGAAGAGTGCGAGGCCGAACCTACCAACCGCAACAAGATCATGGTTCTCGGCGGTGGTCCCAACCGCATCGGACAGGGCATCGAGTTCGACTACTGCTGCGTGCACGCCGCCTTCGCCATGCGCGAGGACGGTTACGAGACCATCATGGTCAACTGCAACCCCGAGACCGTCTCCACCGACTACGACACCTCCGATCGCCTCTATTTCGAGCCGCTCACCCTCGAGGACGTGCTGGAGCTGGTGGAACTGGAGAAGCCGGAGGGCGTCATCGTCCAGTACGGCGGCCAGACGCCGCTCAAGCTGGCCCGGGATCTGGAGGCGGCCGGCGCGCCCATCATCGGCACCACGCCCGACTCCATCGATCTGGCCGAGGACCGCGAACGCTTCCAGCAGATGATCACCGAACTGGGTCTGCGCCAGCCGCCCAACCGCACCGCTCGCGCCGAAGAGGAAGCCGTGCGCCTGGCCGCCGAGATCGGCTATCCCCTGGTGGTGCGGCCTTCCTACGTGCTCGGCGGGCGGGCCATGGAGATCGTCTACAATGAGACCGAGCTGCGCCGCTACATGAACGAGGCCGTGCGCGTGTCCAACGACTCCCCGGTGCTGCTGGATCGCTTCCTCGACGATGCCGTGGAAGTGGACGTGGACGCCATCGGCGACGGCGAGAACGTCCTCATCGGCGGCATCATGCAGCACATCGAACAGGCGGGCGTGCATTCGGGCGACTCCGCCTGCTCCCTGCCGCCCTATGGCCTGTCGCAACAGGTGCAGGACCAGATGCGTGAACAGGTGCGCAAGATGGCCAAGGCCCTCAACGTGGTGGGCCTGATGAACACCCAGTTCGCCATCCAGGGCGACACCGTCTACGTGCTGGAGGTCAACCCGCGCGCCTCGCGCACCGTGCCCTACGTCTCCAAGGCCACCGGCCGGCCGCTGGCCAAGATCGCCGCCCGCTGCATGGTGGGCCAGTCCCTGGCCGAGCAGGGGTTCACTGCCGAAGTGGTTCCCGACTACTATTCGGTCAAGGAAGCCGTGTTCCCCTTCAACAAGTTCCCGGGCGTGGACCCACTGCTGGGTCCGGAAATGAAGTCCACCGGCGAGGTCATGGGCGTCGGCCGCAGCTTCGGCGAGGCCTACGCCAAGTCCCAGATCGCCGCCGGCGTGAACCTGCCGCGCAACGGTAAGGCCTTCCTCAGCGTGCGCGATACCGACAAGGAAGGCATCGTCGAAGTGGGCCGGCAACTGGTGGAACTCGGTTTCGAACTGGTGGCCACCCACGGCACCGCCCGGGTGCTGATCGCCGCGGGGTTGCCGGTGCAGTCCGTGAACAAGGTCAAGGAAGGACGCCCCCACATCGTGGACATGATCAAGAACGACGAGATCAGCCTGATCGTCAACACCACCGAGGGCAGCCAGGCCATCGCCGACTCGGCCACCATTCGCAGCAACGCCCTGCAGCACAAGGTGACCTACACCACCACTCTCGCCGGCGGCCTGGCCCTGTGTACCGCCCTGCGGGAAACCGATCTGAGCGCGGTCAACCGCCTCCAGGATCTGCACAAGGAGATTGCCTCATGAGCCGAGCACCGATGACCGTCAAGGGCGCCGAGAAACTGCGCGCCGAACTCAAGGAACTCAAGAGCGAAAAGCGGCCGAAGGTGATCCAGGCCATCGCCGAGGCCCGCGAGCACGGCGACCTGAAAGAGAACGCCGAATACCACGCCGCCCGCGAACAGCAGAGCTTCATCGAGGGCCGCATCAAGGAGATCGAGGCCATCCTCTCCAACGCCGAGATCATCGACCCGGCCAAGCTGGGCGAACACGCCGATGGCAAGGTCGTCTTTGGCGCCACCGTCGATCTCTACGACGTGGAAGCCGACAAGGAAGTGACCTACCAGATCGTCGGCGAGATGGAAGCCGACATCAAGCACAACCTTATCTCCGTCACCTCACCCATCGCCCGCGCCCTGATCGGCAAGCACGAAGGCGACGAAGTCGTGGTCCAGGCCCCGGGTGGCGAGCGCGAATACGAAATCGTCAAGGTGCGGTACGAGTAGGGCTGGGTGGAAAAAACACGGAGGGCACGGAGACACGGAGGCCACGGAGTGGATACTGTAGGAGCGGCGCCCTCGCCGCGATCGCCGGCAGGATACCCAAGCTCCGCGAAATGGGTCGCTGGAAATAACGCAGAGGGCGCAGAGACGCAGAGGACGCGGAGGTTTTGTTGATTTTTCTGTAGGAGCGGCGCCCTCGCCGCGAAACAAGCCGGCACCGAAATTGCTCCATTACAAAACAAATGACTTCTCCGTGACCTCCGTGTCTCCGTGCCCTCCGTGTCCCTTCCACCGAGCCTGAAAAAACCATGAACCCCGCCGAACGCATTCTCCTCACCCTCTGGATCGGCGGCATGTGGACCGTCGGTTACCTCGTGGTGCCCACGCTGTTCCAGATGCTCGACTCCCGCCTGCTCGCCGGTGCCATCGCCGGGCGGTTGTTCACCATCCTGAGCTACATCGGCATCCTCAGCGCCGTGGTCCTCATCGCCGGACAGCTGTTTCGCGCGACGGTGCCCTGGAAACGCAACTGGCGCCTCGGCGTCCTGGCCGTGATGCTGGTCATCCTCCTCATTGGCCAGTTCGGCCTCCAACCCCAGATGGCCGCCCTCAAGGCCCAGGGCCTCGCCGATCCCGCCATCGCCGCCCGCTTCGGCCGCCTGCACGGCATCTCCTCGGCCCTGTTTCTCGTCAACAGCCTGCTGGGACTGGGGTTGGTGATTTTCGGCCTGAAAGCCGAGAAGGCATGAGCGGCACCCTCGCCGCGATTGTAATTGCCGGCGGGATTCCCCTGAACGGGCACTTGAAGGTACGCCGTGTGCTGGCGTCGGTGGCTTCGATATGGAGCACCGGAAACAACGCGGAGGGCGCAGAGACGCAGAGGACGCGGAGGTTTTGTTTATTGTTGGCGTTTTCTGTAGGAGCGGCGCCAGCCGCGATAATCCGGTAGCTGGGGATGGGTGGCTGATAGCCGGGAAAGGCGATGGACCGGGTTTTAACCAGCTACCAGCCACCGTTCGAATCGCGGCTGAGCGCCGCTCCTACAGAAAAATCAACAACCCTCCGCGTCCTCTGCGTCTCTGCGCCCTCTGCGTTCCTTCCACCTCTGTCACGGCAGTACGATCTTCGGCTTCTCCGCCGCCCGATAGAATGCCGCCACGTGTCCGATGCTGAGCACCCAGTCTGCGCCGGTGGCTTGCGCGATGCGTTCGATCATTGCCTGGCGTTCATCGCGATCGGCGGCGTTGACCCGGACCTTGATGAGTTCGTGGTGGGCCAGGGCGGTGTCGATTTCGCCGAGCACGCCTTCGCTGAGGCCGGCGTTGCCGATGATGACCACGGGTTTGAGGTGATGGGCGAGTTTGCGCAGGTGCCGGCGCTGGGACTGGGTGATGGGCATGATGGTTTCGATCGAAGCAGGTGACGGGAAAAGTCAGTTATTATAACGTCTGCCAACCCTTGTATCTCACCCGATTTTTCCCCATATATTCATTCTCATGGCCCGACGCAGCAAGACCTCCGGCAAGTGGCTGAAGGAACATTTCGACGATCCCTACGTCAAGCGGGCGCAGCAGGAGGGCTGGCGATCGCGGGCAGTCTACAAACTGCAGGAGATCGACGAGAAGGATCGGCTCCTGCGCCGGGGCATGACCGTGGTGGATCTGGGCGCCGCCCCCGGCAGCTGGTCCGAATGGGTGGCCCGGAAGGTCCAGCCCGGCGGGCGGGTCATTGCCCTGGATGTCCTGCCCATGGATGCCCTGGCCGACGTGACCTTCATTCAGGGCGACTTTCGCGAGGAAGCCGTTCTGGAACAGTTGCTTGCGGCCATCGGCGAGAATCCGGTCGATCTGGTCCTCTCCGACATGGCGCCCAATCTCAGTGGCATGAAGGCCGTGGACCAGCCGCGGGCCATGTACCTGGCCGAACTGAGCCTGGATCTGGCGGAACGGGTGCTGCGTCCGGGCGGCGATTTGCTGATCAAGGCCTTCACCGGCGAAGGTCTGGACGAATTCAAGCGGCAACTGCGCAGCCGTTTCGGCAAGTTGCTGGTGCGCAAGCCTGCCGCGTCCCGGCCGCGATCGCCCGAAATCTATCTGCTGGCCCGGGATTTTCGTCCGGAATGAGCCATTCTGGACAAAAAACAGGGACATTTGTCCGGATTGGCACGCAACCTGCTGCGATTCCCGTAGTCCAACCCGGTAATACCCGGAATGGCCGCAGGGATGACATCTGTGGCCATTCCTATATTATTAGCCCTATCGGAAACCGCCATTTCAACCCGAACAGCCCGGAGCCGATGCTCCGCGACGAGGTATCGACTTGAACGATCTAGCCAAGAACATTCTCCTGTGGGTGATTGTTGCCGTCATCCTGATGATGGTGTTCAACAATCTCAATACGGCTTCCAACAGCACCAGCCTGGCCTATTCCGACTTCCTGCAGAGCGTGCGCGCCGGGGAAGTGAAGGAAGTGGTGATCAAGGGCGGCAACGTGATCAGCGGCAAACTGACCAACGGTGCCCGCTTCACCACCTACAGCCCCGAGACCGACAACAAGGCCATGATCGGCGAGCTCATGGATCACGGCGTGAAGATCGTGGCCCAGCCCAACGAGCCGTCCATCTGGACCCAGATCTTCATCTCCTGGTTCCCGTTCCTGCTCATCATCGGCCTGTGGATCTTCTTCATGCGCCAGATGCAGGGCGGCGGCGGTGGCAGCCGCGGCGCCTTTTCCTTCGGCAAGAGCCGGGCGCGCCTGCTGGGCGAGGATCAGGTCAAGATCACCTTCGCCGACGTGGCCGGTGTCGACGAGGCCAAGGAAGAAGTAGCCGAACTGGTGGAGTTCCTGCGCGACCCCGGCAAGTTCACCCGTCTGGGCGGCAAGATCCCCCGTGGCGTGCTGATGGTCGGCCCGCCCGGCACCGGCAAGACCCTGCTGGCCAAGGCCATCGCCGGCGAGGCCAAGGTGCCGTTCTTCACCATTTCCGGTTCCGACTTCGTGGAGATGTTCGTGGGCGTGGGCGCCTCCCGTGTGCGCGACATGTTCGAGCAGGCCAAGAAGCATGCCCCCTGCATCATCTTCATCGACGAAATCGACGCCGTGGGCCGGCATCGTGGCGCCGGCCTTGGCGGCGGGCACGACGAGCGCGAGCAGACCCTCAACCAGCTGCTGGTGGAGATGGACGGCTTCGAGGGCAACGAGGGCGTGATCGTCATCGCCGCCACCAACCGGCCCGACGTGCTGGATCCGGCGCTGTTGCGTCCCGGCCGTTTCGACCGCCAGGTGGTGGTGCCCCTGCCCGACATGCTCGGCCGCGAGCAGATCCTCAAGGTGCACATGCGCAAGGTGCCCATCGCCGACGACGTGGATCCCAAGATCATCGCCCGCGGCACGCCCGGCTTCTCCGGTGCGGATCTGGCCAACCTGGTCAACGAGGCGGCCCTGTTCGCTGCCCGCGCCAACAAGCGCCTGGTGGGCATGGAGGAGTTCGAGAAGGCCAAGGACAAGATCATGATGGGCGCCGAGCGTCGCAGCATGGTCATGAACGAGGACGAGAAGAAGCTGACCGCCTATCACGAGGCGGGGCATGCCATCGTCGGCCTGTCGGTGCCGTCCCACGATCCGGTGTACAAGGTCACCATCATCCCGCGCGGCCGCGCCCTCGGCGTGACCATGTTCCTGCCGGAGGAGGATCGCTATTCCTACAGCAAGGAGCGGCTCGAGAGCCAGATTGCCAGCCTGTTCGGCGGGCGCATCGCCGAAGAGCTGATCTTCGGTCCGGAACACGTGACCACCGGCGCCTCCAACGACATCCAGCGGGCTACCGAGATCGCCCGCAACATGGTGACCCGCTGGGGCCTGTCGGAGAAGCTCGG
>JALVBM010000316.1 GCA_027010665.1 Chromatiales bacterium | reverse complement strand
CGGGAGGCGGCGCTGCGGCGGGTGCGCGAGATGATCGAGGAAGGTGCGCAGATCATCGACGTGGGTGGCGAGTCCACCCGCCCCGGCGCGCAGGCGGTGAGTGTGGAGGAGGAACTGGAACGGGTGATCCCGGTCATCGAGGCCATTCGCAGCGAATCGGACATCCCCGTCTCCATCGATACCAGCAAGCCGGAAGTGATGCGCGCGGCCGTGGACGCGGGCGCCAGCCTCGTCAACGACGTGCGCGCCCTGCGCGAACCCGGCGCACTGGCGGCGGTAGCGGAACTGGACGTGCCGGTGTGCCTGATGCACATGCGCGGCGAGCCGCGCACCATGCAGCAGGCGCCCCGTTACGACGACGTGGTCGCCGAGGTGCTGGCCTTCCTCGAGGAGCGGGTCGCCGCCTGCGAGGCGGCCGGCATTCCCCGTGAGCGCATCATCCTCGATCCGGGCTTCGGTTTCGGCAAGACGCTGGACCACAACCTGGCCCTGTTCCGGGCCCTGCCGCGCTTCGCCGCCACCGGTCTGCCCGTACTGGTCGGAGTCTCCCGCAAGTCCATGATCGGCCAGGTGCTGGAGGTGCCGGTGGAGGAGCGCCAGGCCGGCAGCCTGGCCCTGGCCTCGCTGGCTGTGTGGCTGGGGGCGGCGATAGTCCGTTCGCACGATGTCCGCGAGACGGTCCACGCGGTTAGAATGACCGCCGCCGTACGCGGAGAATCACCACAGCAGGAGGGTTGAGCGGCATGGGCGAGCGCAGGTATTTCGGCACCGACGGCATCCGGGGCAGGGTGGGCGAGCCCCCCATCACGCCCGACTTCGTGCTCAAGCTGGGCTGGGCCGTCGGCCGGGTCCTGGGCCGGGACGGCGGCAAGGTGCTGATCGGCAAGGATACCCGCATCTCCGGCTACATGTTCGAGTCGGCACTCGAGGCCGGCCTGTCCGCGGCGGGACTGGACACGGCCCTGCTCGGCCCCATGCCCACGCCGGCCATCGCCTATCTCACCCGCACCCAGCATGCCCGCACCGGCATCGTCATCAGCGCCTCCCACAATCCCTATCACGACAACGGCATCAAGTTCTTCTCCGCCGAGGGCACCAAGCTGCCCGACGCGGTGGAGCTGGCCATCGAAGCCGAGCTGGACAAGCCATTGACCTGCAACGACTCGGCCCAGCTCGGCAAGGCCACCCGCCTCGAGGACGCTGCCGGGCGCTACATCGAGTTCTGCAAGAGCACCTTCCCCGCGCAATACGGCCTGCGCGGGCTGAAGATCGTGGTCGATTGCGCCAACGGCGCCACCTATCATGTCGCGCCCGCGGTCTTCGACGAGCTGGGTGCCGAGGTGACCGCCATCGGCATCGAACCTGATGGCCTGAACATCAACGACCGGGTCGGCTCCACCCATCCCGAGCGCTTGCAGCGCACGGTGGTCGAAACCGGCGCCGATCTGGGCATCGCGCTCGACGGCGACGGCGACCGGGTGCTGATGGTGGATCGCGACGGCAAGCTGCTCGACGGTGACGAACTGCTCTACATCATCGCCATGGAGCGCCACCAGCGCCGGGCCCTGCAGGGTGGCGTGGTCGGCACCCTGATGAGCAACCTGGGGCTGGAGCACGCCTTCGCCCGTGACGGTGTGCCCTTCGAGCGGGCGGCGGTGGGCGATCGCTACGTGATGGAGCGCCTGCAGGCGGCCAACTGGCAGCTGGGCGGCGAGTCGTCCGGCCACATCATCTGCCTGGATCGCACCACCACCGGGGACGGCATCGTCTCGGCCCTCCAGGTCCTCGGCGCCATGGTCGCCAGCGGCCGGAGCCTGTCGGAACTGCGCGCTGGCATGACCAAGTATCCCCAGGAACTCATCAACGTGCGCCTCGAGCGGCAGATGGACGTGGTGGGCCTGCCCGTGGTCCAGGCCGCGGTGGCCGAAGCCGAGGCACAGCTCGCCGATCGGGGCCGCATCCTCCTGCGCCCTTCGGGCACGGAGCCGCTGGTGCGGGTGATGGTCGAGGGCCGGGACGCCGACGAGGTGGCCCGCGTCGCCCGGGAACTGGCCGAGGTGGTGCGCGCCGCCATCGCGGCGGCCTGAGCGCCGCCAGCCGGCGGCCTCGTCCGCCGTGTTCACCGTCGTCAAAACCGTTGCGCAACCCCCGGAAATCCTCATTCCCTCATTGATTTATGCCCCCGCGGCGGGTATCCTTTCGCGCTTTCTCGACAACCGCCCGACAACACGAAATCTGGAGAGGCATCCATGCGTCAACCCCTGATCGCCGGCAACTGGAAGATGAACGGTACCCGCGAGAGCATCAAGGCCCTGCTCGACGGGATCAAGGCGGGGATCGGTGACGTGAAGGTGGCCGAAGTGGCCGTCTGCCCGCCCTTCGTCTACCTGGCCGATGTGCAGGAACAGCTCTCCGGCACGCCCATTGCCTGGGGCGCCCAGAACCTCAGCACCGAGCTCAAGGGCGCCTTCACCGGCGAGGTTTCGGCCCCGATGCTTAACGATTTCGCCTGCAAGTACGTGATCGTCGGGCATTCCGAGCGCCGCACCCTGTTCGGCGAGGACGATGCCACCGTGGCCACCAAGTTCGCCGTGGCCCGTGACAACGGCCTCAAACCCATTCTCTGCGTGGGCGAAACCCTGGAAGAACGCGAGCAGGGCGTGACCGAAAAGGTCGTGGCCCGCCAGATCCAGGCCGTCATCGACAAGGTCGGTGTCGCTGCCCTGGCCGACGGCGTCATCGCCTACGAGCCGGTGTGGGCCATCGGCACCGGCAAGACCGCCACTCCGGAACAGGCCCAGGCGGTGCATGCCTTCATCCGCGGCATGATTGCCGAGCAGGACGCCGGCGTGGCCGAGGCCCTGCGCATCCAGTACGGCGGCAGCATGAACGCCGGCAACGCCGCCGAACTGCTGGCCCAGCCGGACATCGACGGCGGCCTCATCGGCGGCGCCTCCCTGAAGGCCGACGATTTTCTGACCATCTGCCGGGCGGCCGGCTGATCCCGGCAACCTGAAGACACCGAAATGCTGCACAATATCATTCTGGTCATCCATGTCCTGATCTCCGTTGCCCTGATCGGACTCATCCTGATCCAGCAGGGCAAGGGCGCCGAGGCCGGCGCGGCCTTTGGCAGCGGCGCCTCCGGCACCGTGTTCGGTGCCCGTGGCGCGGCGTCGTTCCTGACCCGCACCACGGCCATCCTGGCCACGCTGTTCTTCATCACCAGCCTGACGCTGGCCTATCTGGCGACCATGGAATCCAAGCCGGTCAGCGCCGTGGAGAAACTGGAGCAGATCGAGGCCCCGGTCTCCGATGTGCCGGTGGTGGAAGAGAAGCCGGAAGCACCGGCACAGGACGCCGTGCCCGCGGCCGAAGACGCCGTGCCGGCCGCTGCCGAACCCGAGGCCGGCAAGGGTGTCGAACCCGTGAAGAAGTCGCCGGGCAAGCCCGGCGCACCGTAACGATTGACTTGCCGAAGTGGTGGAATTGGTAGACACGCTATCTTGAGGGGGTAGTGGCGAAAGCCGTGCCGGTTCGAGTCCGGCCTTCGGCACCATACG
>JALVBM010000315.1 GCA_027010665.1 Chromatiales bacterium | reverse complement strand
CGGAAACGGCGGAAGTGAAATTCATGAACGGCCGCGCCAGGGCCCTGCTCGAATCGGCCGCCCCGCTCACCCTGCGCGAAGGCCAGCTGTCGGCCAGGGGCTTTCAGGACACCGTTGCACTGCGGGACCTGATCCGCACCGCAGTGGTCAGCCCGGACGGCGGTGGCACCCTCTCCCTGGACAGCGACCCGCCCGTGTCCGTTCTGGTCCTGCCCTGCAGCGAGGGACCGGAACTGGCGGGTGACGAAGCCTGTTGTTCCATCTTCGTTGCCGCCCTGGATCTGGACGACCATCTCGATCCCGAGCGCATTCGCGACGTGTTCGGCCTGAGTCGTGCCGAGGCACGACTCACCCATGCCCTGGTGCGCGGTCGCAGCATCGAGGCCGCCGCCGAGGAACTGCACATCAGCCCCCACACGGCCCGCACCCAGCTCAAGGCCGTGTTCGGCAAGACCGGTACCCGCCGGCAGCCGGATCTGATCCGCAAGGTACTCACCAGCCCGGCCGTCCTGGGCCACGGCACACCGGCCGCGACAACGCCGGCCAGGCACGTCTCCCCGCCGGTGACCGAACGCTTTATCACCCTGCGCGACGGGCGGCGGCTGTGCTATGCCGAACACGGTGATCCCGATGGCGTCCCCGT
The DNA here is from genome assembly GCA_027010665.1 of Chromatiales bacterium. GTDB lineage: Bacteria > Pseudomonadota > Gammaproteobacteria > UBA6429 > Thiohalophilaceae > JALSSV01. Next base: position 3,729 of record JALVBM010000315.1, on the reverse strand, counting down.
CCTGTTTCAGCACAGCATCATCGGCTCGCGCCTCGAGACCCACCCGGATCCCGGGCTGACCGGCGCCATGGGCATCCGCTGGATCGTTCCCGAACGCCCGGGGTTCGGCCAGTCCGACAGCCAGCCGGAGCGGAGCTTTCGCGCCTGGGCCGAGGACGTGCGGGAACTGGCCGATCATCTCGGCCTGGAGCGGTTTCACGTCGCCGGATTCTCGTCCGGCGGCGCCCACGCCGCGGCCGTGGCCCACTATCTGCCGGAGCGGGTGGTGCGCACGGCCCTGATCAGCTCGATGGCACCCTATACCTCGCTGGCCGCGCTGAAAAACATGCCGCCGACCAATCGCATGCTGATGGCCATGGCCCATTTCACGCCGGGCCTGCTGGTACCGTTCATGCGCATCATGGTTCGGGGCCTGATCCGGAACCCGGTGCAAATCACTCACCGCCACGAGGAATTGTGGCCGGAGGCCGATCGGCAGGCCATGGCCGAGCCGGGCACCCGGGAACAGCGGGTGGCCATTTTCCGCGAGGCCCTGCGCCAGGGCCCCGATGCCGTGGTCGGCGAACAGATCCTGCTGGGGCAGGACTGGGATTTCGATCCGGGCGACATTTCCGGTCCGGTGGACATCTGGCACGGCGATTCAGACATTCACGTCCCCATCGAGATGATCGGCCCCCTGCTGCGCATTGCCAATCACCGGCTGTTCCGGATTGCCGGCCACGGCCATTACCTGTTGCTCTCCCACTGGCGGGAAATCTTCGAGCATCTGATCAACCCCCCAGCGCTGTCGCCAGCGCCAGCCAGGTAAAGAGCATGATCAGCAGAAACTGGCTGGTGGTCATGGCGTCACGCCCGAACCGTTCGTGAAGAACGCCGGCGGGCACGGTACCCGCCGGCGGCCATGGACACGTCCCTGTCGCTTCCCTGCATGAGCTGCCTCCCTGGAACGGAAACCGGCGCCGGCATGCAGTGCCCCCACGTCCATGCCGGCAGCCGATCTCCGCTGCACGTCCCTGCATCCGGTACTCAGTTCACCCGGGTCAGGGTCAGCAGGCCGTAGCCGACGAAGGTGCCACCGGTACACTTGTTGTTGGTGGTGTCGTAGCCGTTACCGCACCACTTGTCGAACACTCGCAGGGTGATCACGTTACCGTCCTTAGATACATACCCGCGCAGCTTGAATTTCATCCCGGTCGTGTTGTCGATAATTTCGGCGCCGATGGAGCGCATGGCCGGATCGATAACCTGAAAGCTGAGGGTAAAATCATAGGTCGTGCCGCTGCTGTCGGTTGCGCCACTATCCCCATCACACTGTTCCAGGGTTCCGCCATTGGCCTGAAAGGCACTCACGGCAGACAGATCACAGTAATTGTCGACCTTGCTGCGACTCGTATCGAATGCCGGCGTTGTCCCATCCGCCGCATCCACACCCGTATAGTGCTTGGATTCAAAAGCACGCTCACGCAGCTTGTGCACCGTGGCATTGCCAGCGGTATCAAAGGTCACCTTCAATGCCGCTGTTCCAAATTTATCAAGGAAATAATTGTCGGGGTTGGTAATGTTTCCAGAGCCATCATCGGCATACGTCCCGCCCTTGACCAGGTTGCCCATCTTGAACATGGCGCCGCCATAGGTGCCGGCGATGTCCGAGATGTCGAAAGTGCCGTCGGCGTTCGGATCACCCTGGTTCTCGATGGCCGTGATGCGCGCATCGTTGTCGTTGATCTGGGTGGTGTGCTCGCTGAAGTTGGCATTCACGTCCGCCGCCACGGCGGGGCTGCCCGCCGTGAAGGTGTTCATCGAGCCCACCTGTCCGGCCATGACCACGCCCCCGTAGAGGGCGATCAGACCGGCCGCCGCCAGTTTCCACTTGTTGCTGATGTTGTATTGCATTGTCGTCTTCTCCTCTACGTGAGTCGTTTATTGCCAGGTACTGCCGTCGTCCCAGTTGAAGCCGTCCCAGACCGCGGGGCCGGCCGTTTCGTTCACCACGTCGGTGACGGTGACCGCGATGGCCTGGCTGTTGGTGTTGCCATCGCTGTCGGTGGCCGTAACGGTGACGTTGTAGACGTTGTCGCCACCGACATCCGTCGGGTTCTCGAAGTCGGGCGCCGTCGTGAAGCGCAGCTCGCCGGTGGCCGAATCGAGGGTAAAGGCCGCATCGTCTGCCCCGCCGCCGAAGCCATAGGTCACCGTGCCGATGCCGTTGTCCACCGCCACGGTGGTGACCGCCGTGGTGTTCTCCGGGATGCTGACCGTGCCCGGGCTGGTGAAGTTGAGGGTCACCGTCTCGGTCACGTTGGTCACGGTGATGCTCAGGGCCTGACTGGCGGTATTGCCGTCGCTGTCGGTGGCCGTGACGGTGATGTCGTAGACATTGTCGCCACCGGCATCCGTGGGCGCCTCGAAGTTCGGCGCGGCGGCAAAGGCCAGTGCACCCGTCGCCGCATCGAGCGTGAAGCTGCCCGCGTCGGTTCCGGCCAGGGCATAGGTCGTGGTGCCGATGCCGCCCGTGGCATTGACCGTCACCACCGTGCCGGTGCTGTTTTCCGCCACCGAGACACTGGCGCTGTTGGTGAAGGTCAGCGTCGCACTCTCGGCAACATTGGTGACCGTCACGCTGAGGTTCTGGGTGGCAGCATTGCCGTCGCTGTCAGTGGCCGTGATGCTCACGGCATAGACGTTGTCGGCATTGGCGTCGATCGGGTTCTCGAAGTCCGGCGCCGCGCTGAAGGCGAGCGCGCCGGTGGCCGCATCGAGGGTGAAGGCACCATCGTCCGCACCGCCGGCAAAGGCGTAGGACACACTGCCGATGCCGCCGGTGGCATTCACGGTGCTGACCACACCCGTGCCGTTTTCGGCAAAGCTCACGCTGGCCGCGTTGCTGAAGGTCAGGGTAGCCAGCTCGTTCACGTCGGCCACCGTCACGGTCACGGTGAACGCTGCACTGTCGTCGGTACCGTCATTGGCAACCACGTCCACCGCGTAGACATTGTCGCCATTGGCATCCCCCGGCGCTTCGAAGTTGGGCGCCGAAGCAAAGACCAGGGCCCCGCTGGCACTGTCGATGCTGAAGGCTGCGGCGTCTGCACCGCCAGCGATGGACCAGGCCAGGGTGTCGTTCTCCACATCGGTCGCCGTCAGCGTCAGCACCGCGGTCGTGTTCTCGTCCACGCTGACCGTGCCACTGGCCGTCGTAATGACCGGTGCATCGTTGACCGGCGTAATGGTCACGCTCACCGTCACCACGTTGGAGCTGGCGCTGCCGTCGGAGGCGACGACGGTGAAACTGTCACTGCCGCTGTAATCGGCATCGGGCGTGTAGGTGAACGTGCCGTCACCGTTCACGGTTGCCGTCCCGTTACCGGCCTGGGCCACCAGGCTGAAGGTGATCGCATCCCCCTCGGCATCCGTGGCCGTCACGCCGCCGCTGGCCGGAGTGTCCTCGCCGGTGGTGATACTGGTGCCGGTGGCAATGGGCGCGGTGTTGGGCACATTGACCACGGTGCGATTGGCATCGGTGGCATCGGGAATGCCGTCGTTGTCCGAATCCAGATCGAGCCAGTCTGGGGTGCCGTCGCCGTCGGTATCGTCGGCCGGAGTGTTGCCCGAACCTTCGGTGACATTGTCCACCCCGTCACCATCGGCATCCGGATCGCTGTTGTCACCGATGCCGTCGCCATCCCGGTCCCGGCTCTCGGTCGCATCCAGCGGGAAGGCATCCACCAC
>JALVBM010000314.1 GCA_027010665.1 Chromatiales bacterium | reverse complement strand
GTGGCCAGCACCTTGCTCTCCACCTCGCCGACCGTGATGGGATTGCCATTGCCATCGTCGGAGTTTGGAATCGGCAGGGTGGCCGGATCCTTGTCCAGCACATCCAGCGTGGTGCTGGTGAACACGTCACTGGGCTGGCCGTCCACGGTGCCGTCGATGGCACCGTCGGCCAGATCGCCGGCCAGTTCGGCCAGCACCGTGTTGGTGTCGCCGGCCGCCTGCTGGCTCATTTCGTAGACCACGGCAGAGACCGCCTCCACGGCGGTCCGGTAGGCGGCCACGTTCGCCTGTTCCTCGAGACTGTCGGTGGTGCTGTCGAGCAGGGGCGGCGTGTCGAAAATGTCCACGTTGCTGTCGATGCCGAAGCCGACGGTGGAGGCCACCTGGGTGGCGGCCAGCGGCAGGGCCGCTTCGAATTCGGCAGCCGTCGTGGTGCCGTCATTGTCACCCGGCCAGGTCGTCGCGCTGCCCGTCGTGACCGGCGTGTTCTTGTCGGCATTGGCCACGGCCAGATCCACGGCCATGGTGGTCAGCGGCGTGGCATAGATCTGTTCGCCCTTGTCGAGCAGGCTCTGGGTGATGACCGTGCGCAGTTCGGTGATCACCGGCGCCTGGCCGGTGGTGATGTCGGTGGTCCCGGCGTTGGCCGTGAATTCCAGGATGTAGGGCGGGTTGAGCGGAAAGGGCAGGCTGAGGCCGGTGATGGCCGCGCTGCTGTTGGTGGTGCCGCTGCCCACGGCCGCCCCCTTGAAACCGGGCTGGCTGGCGTCGAAGGCATATACCGTGACCGTGGCATTGGCCATCGGTCCCTTGACCCCGCCGCCGGAAATGGTCGTCCCGGTGGCCAGGTCGCCGCCACCCCCTCCTCCTGAACAGGCGGCAAGGCCCACCGCCAGAGTCATGCCAAGCGTCTGGCGTATCGCCCGCCAGATCTTCCGGTTGTGTTGTCGTCTAGCCATGAATGTCTACCCTTCGTTCGTCGTGGCAATCGTGCCGCAGCCGAATACCGGACCTTGTGGCCCGGCCCCTGGTGTCGTCTTCGGGGGAAGGCTAGACGTTCATACTTTCTTCGTAATCCCTCAAATGAGGTAAATTTTCTCTGAAAAAATAATGACGTATTATTTTTGTGTTTTCTAACTTATTGATTGATATAGTGTTAATAAAATCATCATAAATAATAAGTCATACTTTCTAATTAACCGCATTCATTCGCAGCCGGGATTGCCGTGCATGCTATCCTCGGTGTCTCCCGGATCCGGCATGGACGGCACGATGGTGAACAAAGACCGTTGTCTTGCCTGGCGCATCGGCGGCCCCCAGGGCAGCGGGGTGTTGCGCATGGCGCAGATCTTCGCCCGCGCCTGTGCCCGGGGCGGGCGGGAGATCTACAGCCGTCGGGAATACCATTCCAACATCACCGGCCGGCACAGCTACTTCGACGTGTGCGTTGGCAGCCGGCCGCTGTTCTCCCATCGCGAATCGCCCCGGCTGCTGGTCTGCCTCGATGCCGAGACGCTGGCCCGTCACGCCGAGTCGGTCGAGGCCCCCGGTGCCATCCTGTACGCGGACAGCGATGGCGACGTGGCCCTGGACGCACTACGTCTGCTCGATACGCGTTTGCGCGATGAACTGAACCGGCGGCTGGACACCGATGATCTTCCCCGCGCCACGTCCGGGCTGCTCGAGCGGGCTGCACGCCGCGGCATCCGCCTGCATCCCCTGCCCCTGCGCGCATGGCGGGCCCGGCTGAAAAGCGAGGCCGGCAACCGCAAGGCCGCCCAAAGGGTGCTCAACACTCTGGCCGTCGCCGCTTCCGGCCGCCTGCTCGGCCTGCCCGAAGCCGATCTGCAGGCCGCCGTTGCCGGGGCCTTTGCCCACAAGCCGGACGTCATCGATCTCAACCGGGCGGCCGTGGGGCTGGCCTATCGCGAATTCGCCGCAACCGCTTCTCCCGTCACGCTTCCGCCCGGCTGCGATCGGCCCGAACGCCTGCTGCTCGGCGGCCACGAGGCTGTGGCCCTGGGCAAGCTGGCCGCCGGACTCGGACTGCAGACCTACTATCCCATCAGCCCCGCGAGCGACGAGAGCGCCTTTCTGGAGGCCCACGCCAGCGTGCCCCTGGCCGACGGCAACCGCGGCGGGCCGCTGGTTCTGCAGGTGGAGGACGAACTGGCGGCCGTGAACATGGCCGCGGGCGGCGCGCTCACCGGTGCCCGCTGCGCGACCGCCACCTCGGGGCCGGGCCTGTCCCTGATGACCGAAGGTCTCGGCTGGGCCGGTATGAACGAGGTACCGCTGGTGATCACCCACTACCAGCGCGGCGGCCCCTCAACCGGCATGCCGACGCGCACCGATCAGGGCGATCTGCAGTTCGTCATCCACGGCGGGCACGGCGAGTTTCCGCGCATGGTGATCGCCTCGGGCGACGTGAGCGACGCCTTCGACGATGCCCTGCGCGCCTTCGACTACGCCGAGCGCTACCAGCTGCCGGTGATCCATCTGCTGGATCGCGCCCTGACCGGTTGCCTGCAGACCGTGCCCCGCTTCGACCCGTCACGCCATACCATCCGTCGCAGCAAGCCCTGGCCCGGGACGGCAGACGCCGGCTCGGCCGAACGCTTCCGCCTCACCGGGGACGGCATCTCGCCCCGCCCCCTGCCGGGCCGGCCCGGCCAGCAGTTCTGGACCACCGGCGTCGAACACGGCATCGAGGGGCGGGTGAGCGAGGATCCGGTGGTGCGCGAACAGATGATGGAAAAGCGCGCCCGCAAGCTGGAAACCGCCGCGCGCGAGATCCCGGAAAGGGAAAAGCTGGCGGTATTCGGCGATCCCGATGCGCCCCTGACCGCCGTGACCTGGGGTTCGACCACCGGCGCGCTGCGCGAGGTACTGCACGATTTTCCCGCCTTGCGCGTCCTCCAGCTCCGCCTGCTGTGGCCGTTCCCTGATGCGGAACTGATCGAGCGACTCGCCGACACCGACACGCTGGTGGTGGTGGAAAACAACTACTCGGGACAACTGGCGGATCTGATCGCCGCGCACACCGGCCATCGCGCCGACCATCGCATCCTCAAGTACAGCGGCCGGCCGATTTCTGCCGAAGCCCTGCTGCCCGCCCTGCAGGCCATTGCAAATGGCAAGGGCGAGGCGCGCATGGTATTGCGCAATCCGTTCGAGTGAAGGCATCGACAAACATGGCAAGGGGTCGAGAATGCACGAAAACGAACAAACATTCACATGCGGTGCGTTGCTGCGCGAACGCACCCTACGAAACAGGGACGAGTGGCGAGTAGCGAGAGGCGAGGAAAACCGGGTTCATGGCTCCGATTCCGTATGGTGTGTTCGTAAAGCAACATACCATTAACCGGATTTACGCATATTTACGGTCCCAGAAAACAACGAGAAAAACACCATGCCCCAACACGTTCGTTTCACCCCCAGGGACTACGCCTCGCCGGAATACAACGACTGGTGCCGGGGCTGCGGTGACTACGGCATCCTGCGCGCCCTGCAGAAGGCGCTGGCGGATCTGTCGCTGCCACCGGAGCAGGTGGCCGTGTTCGGCGGCATAGGCTGCTCGGGCAAGACGCCCTATTACCTGCGCGCCAACGGCATCCATACCCTGCACGGGCGGGTGTTGCCCTTCGCTGCCGGCGCCAAGCTGGCCCATCCGGCGCTCACGGTCATCGCCGCCGGTGGCGACGGCGACGGGCTGTCCATCGGTGCCGGGCACTTCGTCAATGCCGGGCGGCGCAACCTGGATCTGACCTATCTGTTCTTCAACAACGCCGTCTACGGGCTGACCAAGGGCCAGGCCTCACCCACCCTGCCACAGGGCGAGCAGACCCGCGGCATGGCCGCGCCCAATCCCCAGCGCGCGCTCGATCCGATCCGGCTGGCCCTGGCGGCGGGTTATACCTGGATCGGTCGCGGTTATGCCTATGACGTGGATCACCTGGCCCATCTGATCATCCGCGCCATCCGCCATCCGGGGCTGGCGTTTCTCGACATCCGCCAGCCCTGTCCCCACTACGATCCGGCGCACGACAAGGCCTGGTACGCCGCACGCGTAAAACGCCTGGATGACCACGATCCCTGTCTGCCCCCGGGCAGCGATGTCAGCCGCCGCAACGCCCTGCACACCGCCATCCACCGGATCCTCGACGACGAGACGACCCTTGCCGTCGGCGTGCTGCTCGAGGATCGCAGCATTGCGCCCTTTGCCGAAGCGCTGCAGCGATTGCAGCCGGCCTGGCCGGCGCGCATACCGGCCACGGCGCCCATCGCCGATGCCCACGGGCGTCCGCTGGCACGGATCGATGAACTGCTGGATCGGTTCACGGTATAGTGGGCGCAAGACGCTTCACGAGGTGATGCCATGAGTCCCGCCCACCCGCGCAAGGAAAGCATGACCTTTCTGGAAGGCATCGATCGCATGGTCGATCGCGCCACGCTGGCCATCGGCCTGGAACCGGCCACCGCCAAGATCGTTCAGGCCTGCGATTCCCTGCTGCAACTCAAGTTCGCCGTCCCCATCCATGGCAAACCCGAGATCTTCACCGGCTGGTGGGCGATCCACAGCACGCATCGTTTGCCGGCCAAGGGCGGCCTGCGTTTCGCGCCCTCGGTCAATGCCAACGAGATCGAGGGCCTGGCGGCGCTGATGAGCTACAAGTGCGCCATTGCCGACGTGCCCTTCGGCGGTGCCAAGGGCGGCCTGTGCCTGAATCCCGCCGACTATGACGAGGAGGCCCTGCATGCCATCACCCGCCAGTTCACCATCGAGATGGCCCGCCACGACATCATCGGCCCGGCCACGTCCGTTCCGGCGCCGGATCTGGGCACCTCGTCCCGGGAGATGGCCTGGATCGCCGACACCTACAAGACCCTGTATCCGGAAGACGTGAACCAGGACGCCTGCGTGACCGGCAAGCCGCTGGAACGCGGCGGCGTGCCCGGCCGCACCGAGGCCACCGGCAAGGGCGTGCAGTACGCCCTGCACGAATTCTTTCGCCATCACGACGAAGTGGAAGCCGCAGGGCTCAGGGATGGCCTGAAGGGCCAGCGGATCATCGTCCAGGGGCTCGGCAAGGTGGGCTATCACACGGCCAAGTTCCTGGCCGAGGAAGACGGCGCGAAGATCGTCGCCATCATCGAACACGATGGCGTGATCGCCAACGACGACGGACTGGACGTGCCGGCAGTGCGCCGCCATCTGGCCGAGACCGGCGGCGTGAAGGGCTACCCCGACGGCGAATACAGCGAACACCGTGACGCCGCCCTGGAACGGGAATGCGACATCCTGATCCCGGCCGCCGTCCAGTCGGTGATTCACGCGGAAAACGCCATGCGCATCCAGGCGAAGCTGATCGTCGAGGCCGCCAACGGGCCGGTGACCTACACCGCCGACGAAATCCTCCGCGAACGGGGGATCCGCATCCTGCCCGACATCTACGTCAACGCCGGCGGGGTGACCGTGTCCTACTTCGAATGGACCCGCAACCTCTCCCACATGCGCTTCGGCCGTCTGCAACGCCGCTACGATGAACTGCGCGGCCGCGCCATCCTCGAAGCGCTGGAGGAACTGACGGGCAAGACCGTCGCCGATCCCCTGCGCCATCGCCTGGTGCACGGCGCCAGCGAACTGGATCTGATCCGCTCCGGTCTCGATGACACCATGCGCACCGCCTTCCAGGAAATCCGCACCGCCATCAAACGCAATGCCGCGCTCGGCGACTACCGCACCGCCGCCTTTTCCCTGGCCATCACCAAGATCGCCCGCTCCTACTACGAACTGGGTCTGGCCGAAGTCCCGCAGGAAGACTGACGTCCGTCTGCGGTCACGCCGTCGTGTCCGCCGTTCTCCTTTCGAAGCGACGCTGACACCAGTCGTCGATGATCCGGCGCACCTCGTCCGGCTTCTCGGTCAGCGGCCAGTGATCGCAGTCCACGTCGGCAAAGGTGACATCGGCCAGTTGCCGCAGGATCGCATCGTTGTCGGCCGCTTCCTCCAGCGCCGATCGGCGCGAGCGGATCACCAGCACGGGCTGTGTGATCTTCGCCAGCGGCGGCAACGGCCGGCTGACCTCGAAGTGATCCTGCAGATAGTTGGCCAGGGGGATGTAGGGAAAGTCCGCCTGGGGCCGGGTATAGAGATCGGCGATGGACAGTTCGGGATGAGCAGCCAGGGTGGCGCGGGTCTGGCGATCCAGGGCCCACAGATCCCGTTGCGGGAAATGTCGCTTGCGCAGTCCCAGGGCATTGAAGAACCACAGGACCAGGATGGGCAGCCACAACAGCCAGCGCAGGCGCCGCAGCACGCCGAGGATCCCGCGCAGGTTCCGGGGCACCACCGGATCGACCAGGATCAGCCCGGCACAGTCCCGTGGATGGGTCACGGCCCAGTCCAGTGCGATTTCCGCGCCCAGGCTGTGGCCGGCCACCACCGCCGGTGCCAGGTTCTCGGCCGCCGCCAGCCGGTGCAGATCCGCCACCCAGCGCGGCCGGCTGATCCGGCCCCGGTACATGGACTCGCCGTGGCCGCGCAGGTCCGGCCGCACCAGGGTCCAGCGGCCACGCAGGCGCGTGTGGGCCACGAACTCCGACCAGCGGGTGTGGTTGGAGGCCAGTCCATGGAGCATGATCAGTGTCTGGCGGGCGCCGGCCGGCCGATCGATCCAGTAGGCGAGGCGGAAGCCGTTCAGGGGCAGGGTCCTTTTCGTCTCCAAGCGGCTTCACACTCCGGCGGACTGGTCTATATTGGGTTATAGCCAAGGAGAAAAGGAAAACCAACCGATACCTGTCCGGGTTCCGCAATACCCGGTCGTTGCATCCCGCGGTCATGGTGGTCCGGCCCGGTTCCGTACCGGTCTTCACTGCCCAACAACGGAGGGACAAGCGTCATGGCCATTTCACTGACCCTGCTCGAATTCCTGGAATGGGAAGGCGTGGACTACGAACTGCTGCATCACGAACCGGCCTTCGACAGCCTGCACACGGCCGAGGCGGCCCACGTGCCCGGTGATCAGCTCGCCAAGTGCGTCGTGCTGGAAGACGAGAACGGCTATCTGATGGCGGTCATTCCCGCCACCCACGAACTGGAGCTGGAGGCCCTCAACCGCCAGCTCGGCCGCAACCTGCAGTTCGCCAGCGAGGAGGAAATCGCGGATCTGTTCGAGGACTGCGAACTGGGCGCCATCCCGCCGCTGCCGGAAGCCTACGGCTACGAAACGGTGGTGGACGACGCCCTGACCGACTGCGAGGACATCTACCTGGAAGCCGGCGATCACACCGAGCTGGTGCACATCTCGGGCCGCGACTTCCAGCACCTGACCGAAGCCGCCCCGCACGGCTATTTCAGCCATCATCTCTGAAGGGACGAATGGCGACGACTGCAGGGATGCAGGAGGTAGAGCGAAGCAGGATGCCAGAGCCGAGGGCCGAGGAACGAGGTAAAACGGGGTTGCCTGGCTTCGAGAACCTCGTCCCTCGCCACTCGTCTCTCGTCCCTGTTCAGGCCGTGAAGCGAACCGGCGCCTCGCCCCGGCACATGGCCGCGTACTCGTCCTCGAAGAAGAACTTCGACTCGCCGAAGGCCGGCCGGAGCTGATCCAGCCAGGTGGCCTTTTCGTCGTAGCGGGCAAAGAAGGGCCGCTGCACCCAGTCGGGATTGCGGGCCTGGATGAAGCGCAGCACGAAGACCTTCTCGCCGGCCACTTCCGTCACCCCCTGCACCTCCACCTTGCCGGGCCCGGCGCTCATGGACGGCCCGCGGGCGGTGCGGCCCAGGCCGGAGACCCGCTGCATGGCCTCCCGGTACACTTCCCAGGCCCGCGCCAGCGGCACCTCGAAGTAGTGACGGGCACCGGTATCGCGCTCCACGAACAGATAATAGGGCACCATGCCCAGCGACACCTGCTCGCGCCACATGCGCGCCCACACCGCCGGATCGTTGTTGATGTGATTGAGCAGCGGCGCCTGGGTGCGGATCACCACCCCGGCATCGCGCAGGCGGCGGATGGCCTCGCGCACGACGGGCGTCTCCAGCTCCCGCCAGTGATTGACATGGGCCATCAGCGCCACGTGCTTGCCGGCGCGGACCAGCTTCTCCAGCAGGCGCAGCAGATCGTCGGCATCGGCATCGCTCACGTAGCGCTGCGGCCAGAAGCTCAGCGACTTGGTGCCGATACGGATGGTCTGCACGTGCTCGAAGTCCGGCTGCAGCAACGGTTCGAGATAGGCCGCAAGATGGCTGGTCTTCATCACCATGGGGTCGCCCCCGGTCACCAGCAGATCGCTGATGGCCGGATGCTGCTGCAGATAGCGATGCAGGTGCTCGGCCTCCCGGGCCGAGAAACGCAGATCCTTGTCGCCGATGAACTGGGCCCAGCGGAAGCAGAAGGTGCAATAGCTGTGACAGACCTGGCCCTGGCTGGGGAAGAACAGCAGGGTCTCCCGATACTTGTGCTGCACCCCGTCGAGCGGCTCCCCGTCCAGATGGGGCACGTTGAGCTGCTGCTGACCGGCGGGATGGGGATTCAGCCGGTGACGAATGTCGGCCACGGTGGCCTGGATGCGCGCATCGTCGCCACTGCGCAGGGCATCGGCCATCTGGTCGAAGTCGGCTTCGGCCAGCATGCCGGCCTGGGGAAAGACCAGCCGGAACAGGGGATCGTCCGGCACTTCGCGCCAGTCGATGAGTTCGTCCAGCACGTACTGGTTGACCCGGAAGGGCAGCACCCTGGCTACCACGCGCATGGCAAAGCGCTGTTCCGCTGTCAGGAGCTGCAACTGGGGAATGCGATCGAGATGGCGCTCGGTGTAGACCTTGAAACGGGGCGGTTCGGCGGTGACTTCGGCCACGGCCTTGCGTTGCAGGGATTGCACGGGCGTCATGACGGGCTCCTGGTTGCGCATGCCCGTTTCCATGACAAGCGTATCCCGGCTACCGAGGCTCGGTGGCCGTGCACGGGGCACGTTCCGGGAAGCTGCCGACGACTGGCCGCGCAACGAGGAACATGGCGGCCCGTCGGAATGGGCATGGCTGGTGAAAGTTTGCGCACAATGTAACATTCCCGCGCCCGCGCTTCAATGCCGATGCGCCGATGCCACGTTTGTGCTCTTTGCAAAACAATCACTTGCAAAGCATCGGGGAATCCGCGAACAAACCGGCGCGAATGTCAATCTCGACGCCGAAGGCCTGCCTCCCTACAATTCCTCCCTGTTCCGACCTGCGTGAATCCATGCCACCTGCCCTCAATCCCCGTCAGCTCGCCGCCGTGCGCCACATCGACGGCCCCTGCCTGGTGCTGGCCGGCGCCGGCTCGGGCAAGACCCGGGTCATCACCCACAAGATCGCCTGGCTGATCGGCGAATGCGGCATCGACGCCCGCCACATCGCCGCCGTCACCTTCACCAACAAGGCCGCGCGGGAGATGAAAAGCCGGGTGGCCGGGCTGATTCCGCGCGAGAAGGCCCGGGGCCTGCGCGTGTCCACCTTCCATACCCTCGGCCTGGACATCATCCGCCGCGAACTCAGGGCCCTGGAATTCAAGCCGGGCTTTTCCATCTACGACAACACCGACAGCACCGCCCTGCTGCGCGAGCTGATGGTCAAGGCCTTCGGCGATCACGGCAACCAGGCCGAACAGATGCTGTGGCGCATCTCCCGCTGGAAGAACGCCTTCGTGCTGCCGGAACAGGCTCTGGCCGAGGCCGAGGGCGACGCCACCCTGGTGGCCGCCGCCCGCCTGTATGAGGCCTACAACCATCACCTGCGCACCTACAACGCGGTGGACTTCGACGATCTGATCATGCTGCCGGTGCTGCTGTTCCGCAAACGGCCGGAGATCCTCGAGAAGTGGCAGAACCGCATCCGCCACCTGCTGGTGGACGAGTACCAGGACACCAACGCCACCCAGTACGAACTGGTCAAGCAACTGGTGGGCGTGCGCGGCAACCTGACCGTGGTGGGCGACGACGATCAGTCCATCTATGCCTGGCGCGGCGCCCAGCCGGAGAACCTGAGCCTGCTCAAGGACGACTTTCCCGATCTGACGGTGATCAAGCTGGAGCAGAACTACCGCTCCACCGGGCGCATCCTCAAGGCCGCCAATACCCTGATCGCCAACAATCCCCACGCCTTCGAAAAGAAACTGTGGAGCGAACTGGGCTACGGCGATCCCATCCGCGTGCTGCGCTGCCGCAACGACGAACACGAAGCGGAGCAGATCGTCTCCGAGATCATCCATCATCGCTTCACCCATCGCACCCGCCATGGCGACTACGCCATCCTCTATCGCGGCAATCACCAGTCGCGCCTGTTCGAACGGCTGCTGCGCGAGCACGACATTCCCTATTACCTCAGCGGCGGCACCTCCTTCTTCGCCTATACCGAAGTGAAGGACATCATGGCCTACCTGCGCCTGCTGGCCAATCCCGACGACGACAATGCCTTCCTGCGCATCGTCAACACGCCGCGCCGCGAACTGGGCCCGGCCACCATCGAGAAACTGGCCGACTACGCCACCGGCCGTGGCCACAGCCTGTTCACCGCCAGTCTGGAACTGGGCCTGGCCGAACAGCTCGGTCCCCGCCCCCGCGAAGCCCTGCAGCGCTTTGCCGACTGGATTCTCGACCTGCGCCACGCCATGGACAATGGCGAGACCGTGAGCGTGGCCCGCCGCGTGGTGGCCGACATCGACTACGAGACCTGGCTGCTCGACAACAGCCGCGACGAGGCCCAGGCCAGCCGGCGCATGGACAACGTCAACGAACTGCTCGAGTGGCTGGAGCGCATGGCCAAAAACGATCCGGAAGCCGATCTGCCTACCCTGGTCGCCAAGCTCACACTCATCGACACCCTGGAGCGGGAGAACGAGGACGAGCGCGGCGATCGCGTGCACCTGATGACCCTGCACGCCGCCAAGGGCCTCGAGTTCCCCCATGTGTTCCTGGTGGGCATGGAAGAGGAACTGCTGCCCCACCGCTCCAGCATCGAGGAAGACAACATCGAGGAAGAACGGCGCCTGGCCTACGTGGGCATCACCCGCGCGCAAAAGACCCTTACCCTCAGCTTCGCCAGCCAGCGCAAGCGCTACGGCGAGAAGGTGGACTGCCAGCCCAGCCGCTTCCTCGACGAACTCCCGCCCGAGGATCTGCAATGGGCCGGCGAAGGCGTGGAAACCGACCCGCAAGAAAAACAGGAACGCGGCCAGGCCCACCTCGCCAACCTGCGGGCGATGCTGGCCGAATCGTGAGGGATGGCAACCTGCCGACCGGCATTAAAACCCAACGCAGAGGCGCGAAGGCGCAGAGGGCTGGTAATCGTGTTGTGTAGGAGCGGCGCCCTCGCCGCGATAGAACGGTAGCTGGTAGCTGGGGACGGGTAGCTGGGCAAAACCGTTCCATCATCTTTCCCCGCCACCAGCTACCCGTCACAAGCTACCGACAAATCGCGGCGAGGGCGCCGCTCCTACAGACAATTCGTCTATATTGTGATCATGATCATGCGCATCACCGTTCATGCCACGAGACGGCGCAAAGTTCAGAAGCACCCGAATACCTTGCGCCCTTCGCGCCTTCGCGCCTTTGCGTTGGATTTTCCGGCCCTGATACCACGGTAAACCCGAAACCCATGGACCTCGTCGCCCGCGCCCGTGAATACGCCATCAATGCGCACAAGCGGATCGATCACCGCCGCAAGTACAGTGGCCAGCCCTATACCGTGCACCTGGCCGCGGTGGCGCGGCGGGTGGCGGCGGTCACGGACGATCCGGTGACCCTGGCCGCGGCCTGGCTGCACGACACGGTGGAGGACACCCCGGCCACCTTCCACGACATCGAGCAGACCTTCGGTGCCGAAGTAGCGCGGCTGGTGGAACAGCTCACCGACGTGAGCCGCCCCGGTGACGGCAATCGCGCGGCGCGCAAGGCCCTGGATCGGGAACACCTCGCCCGCGCCGAGCCTCGCGCCCAGACCGTGAAGCTGGCGGATCTGATCGACAACGCCCGCGACATCTGCCGCCACGATCCCCGCTTCGCGCGCCTGTACCTCGACGAGATGGCCGCCCTGCTCGAGGTCCTGAAGCTGGGCGATCCCGCCCTGATGGCCGAGGCGCGCAACATCCTCGACGAGTGCCGCAAGCGCCTTGCCGGCAAACCGCTGGCGGACGAACCGCCGCCACCGCCGCGCCCGCCGGAGCGGCACGACCATCTGATGCGCCTGTTCACCGAGTCCTTCACTGCCCAGGACATCGCCGAACCGCTGCGCTCCTTCGACGCCAGCCACGACAGCGCCGATTTGCGCGCAGTGATGGACACCCACGGCCTGCCGCTGATCGGCCTGCGCGAGGCCGGCGCCATCACCGGCTACGTGCGCCGCAGCGAACTCGAGGATGCCAGCGGCCCGCCGCCCCTGCGCCAGTTTCGCACCGGCCAGCGCCTGCCCGCCGACGCCAGCCTGAGCGAGGTGATCCACGTCCTTACCATTCACCAGTACGCCTTCGTTACCGCCCTCGGCGACGTCATCGGCGTCGTCAGCCGCGAGGAGATCAACAAGCCGGTGGTGCGCATGTGGCTGTTCGGCATCGTCACCTTCATCGAGATGGAAGTGACCGAGATGATCCGCGAGCGCTACCCGGAAGGGGGCTGGGAAGCCAGCCTCTCCCGCGGCCGGCTGGAGAAGGCCCGGGCCCTGCTCGCGGAACGGCAGCGCCGGGGTCATGCCTGCGATCTGCTGGATTGCCTGCAATTCTCCGACAAGGGCCAGATCCTGCTCGAGGATCCGGTCACCCTGCGCTATCTGGGCTTCGACTCCAAGGGCGCGGCCCGCCAGGTGCTCAAGGAACTCGAATCCCTGCGCAACCACCTGGCCCACGCCCAGGACATCGTCACCCACGACTGGGCGCCCATCGTGCGCCTCACCCGCCGGCTGGAAGAATCCCTGTCGCTGCGCCGCGCGCCCCTGGACAGCGAATAAACCGGCCAGACAGGCGACACGCCCACATCCGGCTTGATTCAAACGGCCGCCACCACCATTTATTAATCGTCTCATAATTATCCTGACCATAATTTGGAGGCGATATTCTGTAGGAGCGGCGCAAGCCGCGAAAAAGCGCCCATCGCGGCTTGCGCCGCTCCTACATGAAATTCGCGTCAAAACAATTTTGAGACATTTAATAATCGAAATGGACGACCTGCCCGACAATGTCATCGAACGCCCGGAACTGCGGGATCGCGTCCGGGTCTTTCGCGATCGCACCGACGCCGGCGAGGTACTGGCGGACATGCTGGCCGAATACCGTGACAGCGATGCCCTGATCCTGGCCATCCCCGCCGGCGGCGTCCCCGTGGCCGCGCCCGTTGCCCGCAGGCTGCACCTGCCGCTGGATGTGCTGGTGGCCAGCAAGGTGCTGCTGCCCTGGACCACGGAGGCCGGCTACGGAGCCGTGGCCTTCGATGGCAGCGTCTGGATCAATCCCGACTACGTGGCCCACTACGGCCTCGACGAGGCGACCGTCGAGGCGGGCGTGGCCGCGGCCCGCAAGAAGGTCGAACACCGTGTCCGGCGCTTTCGCGGTGACCGCCCCTTTCCCGATCTGACCAACCGCACCGTGATCCTCGTCGACGACGGCCTCGCCGCCGGCTCCACCCTGCGCGCCGCCATCACCGCCGCAAAAAACCAGGGCGCCCGCCACATCGTCGTCGCCGTCCCTACCGGCCACCTGCAGTCGGTCCTGAGCCTGGCCCCGGAAGTCGATCGCCTCTACTGCGCCAACATCCGCGGCGGCTTCAGCTACGCCGTGGCCGATGCCTACCAGAACTGGTACGACGTATCGGAAGAAGAAGTGGAGACGATTCTGGAAAGGCTCGGCGCGGAACAGGATGGCAACAACCTGTAGGAGCGGCGCCCTCGCCGCGAAAAGACAGGGACGAGGAACGAGGGACGAGTAGCGAGGAAAAACGTTTGCTCACGACCTCGAGTAATGACGCGAAATTATCAAACCGTCTGCAGATTGGCTAAAACGCGACATGCCTGGCCTCGACGAACGAAACCCAAGGCCTCAAATATAAACCACTCGCATTAAAGCCAAACAACCAACGCCTTTCCTAGCCACTCGTCCCTCGTCCCTCGCCACTAACTAGCTTGGGAGAAAATCGATCGGATACCGCACCGTCACCGTCTCCACGTTGCGGGGCTTGAAGCGGAACAGTTTCACTCGCGCCACCAGGCGTTTTTCGAGCGCGGGGTTGTTCAGTTCGCTGGAGATGACCACGCACTTGATCACCTTGCCATTGGGCGCGATGGTCAGCTCCAGGACCACCTTGCCCTGGAGGGTGGGATCCTGGCGCAGGGCGCGCTGATAGAGGCGGTTGATGGCGCCCTTGTTCTTCTGGAACACCAGCTCGATCTCGTTCTGATCGCGCATCGGTCCCTTGCTGCCCTTGCCGCGGCTGACCTTGGCGCCGCTGCGGCCGGTGGGCAGGCTGCTCTTGACGTTGGTGGTCTGGCGGCGGGCCAGCTCGCTGCCGCCGGTGTCGCGGCTGAGCTTGCCGGTGTTGATGCCGCCGCTGCCCTTGCCGGCCTTGGCGGCCAGCACGTTGCTGCGGGTGTTGATGCGCGGTGCCCTGGCCGTGGCGCTCTTCTGCAGGTTGTTGTCGGACAGTTCGGCCATGTCGAAGGATTCGCGCAGATCGGCCAGCTCGTCGCTCAGGGCCACGAGGCCGGTGCGCTCGGCCTTCTGCCGGGCCGCTTCCTGTTTCTTCGGTTTGGCCTTGGGCTTCCTGGTGACCTTCTTCTTCGGCTTGGGCTTGGGTTTCTCGGCCTTTTTCTTCTTGACCTTGGGCTTGGGCGGCGGTGGCGGCGGGGTCTTCTTCTCCAGGATCAGCTTGGCCAGCCGCGGGGCCACTTCCTGCAGGGACTTCTGCTCCGGCTCCGGCACCGGCAACATCCCGATGATGATGCCGAGGATGCCGAAGACCAGGATCGAAACGGTGACGATGCGCTTGAAACGGCGATCGTTCTCGCTCTCGACCCAGGGCAGGAAGGGTTCGTTGTAGTAGTTGACACTCATCCGGCGTTCCCCTCCCGCGCCTTCTGGGTGACCGCCAGCGAGATATTGGTGAGATCCGCCGAAGCGCAGGTGAGCATGATCTTCTTCAGCAGCGCATAGGGGATTTGCTTGTCGGCCATGATGGTCACGCCCTGCTTCTTCGGATCGAACTTGCCCCGGGTCTTGCGCTTCTTGCGGTCCACTTCGCGCTTGAGTTCCACCAGCAGGTTGCGGATCACGGTGTTGCGATCCCGGCGCACGTCACGCACCTGCGCCACCGGCCGGCCCTGCAACAGGACCGACTCGCGGTTGACCATGATCACCAGGTTTTCCTTGGGCGCCTTCTGCGCGGTGGACTCGGGCAGCACCAGCCGCTTGGGCGTGGGCAGCACTTCGGTGTTGGCGGCGCTCACCAGCAGGAAGAACACCAGGATGGTGAAGATGTCCATCAGCGACACCATGTTCAGCGAGGCGTTGCGATCCTCGCGTCGCTTGTGATGGCGTTCCATCCGGCGGATACGTCGTGATTCTTTCATCGTCGTGTTCGGTTTCCGTCTAGCGGCGGCGCGGCGCGTCGCCGATGGCGATGTCCGGGAACAGTTCCGCGTCGATCACCTCGGTACCCACCACCGCCCGATACATGCGCACCGCATCCATCACCTGCACCAGGGTGTCGTAGGGCGTGTCCGGCTCGGACAGGATGGTGGCATTGGTCTTGTCGGGGAAGCGGGCCTTGATCAGCTTCAGGGTTTCGGTGAGCTGGGCGTAGTTCGGCCCCCTGGGCGTGTTCGGAATGCGCTTGATCAGGCCGCCCTTGTTGTCGGACAGGATCAGCGCGTTCTTGCGAATGGTCACCCGCAGCTCGAAACTGGGCTTGTTCGGCGTGTTCTTGGCCTGATCCATGCCCGGCAGGTTCAGTTCCAGGATGGACATGTGGGTGAACACCGCCGTCATCAGCAGGAACGGCACCAGCACCACCATCAGGTTCATGAAGGCGGTGATGTTCAGCTCGACGGCCGGGTGTTTCTTGCGCGTCCTCAGACGCCGTGGGCCGGCCATGTCACTTCCCGCTGATGTTCTTGCGCTGCATGATCAGGTTGGCGAACTTCACCGTCGCCATCTCCAGACTGTCAACGATTTCGGTGGTCTTGGTCTGCAGCACGGTGTAGATGAAGATCAGCGGAATGGCCACGATCAGGCCGAAGGCGGTGGTGTTCATGGCCACCGAGATGGACGTGGAGAGAATCTCGGCCTTCATGGACGGATCCACCTGGGCCACGGCGGTGAAGGCCTTGATCAGGCCGATGATGGTGCCCAGCAGCCCCAGCAGGGTGGCGATGTTGGCGAACATGGCCAGGTAGTGGGTGCGCTTCTCCAGCCGCGGGATGGTCTCCATCATGGATTCCTCCATGGCCATCTCCACCTCGTCGCGGGAGGTGGCGGTCTTCATCCGCGCCAGGCCCTGGCCGAGCATGTGACTGACGGCGGTCTTCGACTTGGTGGTCTCCGAATAGGCCCGCTGGAAGTCGCCGCTTTGCAGGATTGGCATCAGTTTGGCGAGCATGCGCCGGTTGTTGCGGCGGGCGACCGACAGATAGATCCAGCGTTCGATGGCGATGGCCACGCCAATGGCCAGCACCAGCAGGATGGGGTACATGAATGGCCCACCCTTCTGGAAGAAGTCGATAACGGTAGTGAACATGGTGTTTTTCTCCTGGGATGCTACGGATTCGAGGCTAGACGGTCACGATTCGCTTGGGGGGCCGCTTCGGGGGGATCACAGCTCGAGGCGAACCTGCCGACAACGGCGCGTCCTCCCGGTGGAGGGCGGCCCGGCCCGGTATCTGCGGATAACGGTCGATCGCCGGAATAATTAACACATTTTTCCTGTCGCAGACGAATCTTGCGGGCAAACTGCAAACCGGTTCTCATTTTCCGGCGCTCGCCGGCTGGCGCTGGAGGTTTTCGTAGTGCCGGATCTCGCGCCGGAACTCGCGCCGGTCCACCGGCATCAGGGCCTCGTCGATGAGGCTGCCCAGCGGCGGCTCCGACATCTCCGGCAGCTCGGACTGCTTCCAGGGGACGATGTACAGCATCTTCGGCAGCTCCTGGTTGCCGCGCACCTCGGTGCCTTCCAGTTCGATCACATCCCTGGCCTGCAGGTTCAGGCTGGCCAGCAGCAGTACGCACATCAGCGTCGTTCGTCTCATCCCGTTTTCCCCTTCTGTGCGGCCGCCACCCGGCGCTCCAGATCGACGATCCATTTCTTCACCGTCTCGTCGTCACCGCCGGTCAGTTGCTGATAGCGCTTGTAGGCGTCCAGGGCCTGGGGCAGTTCCTGCAGGTAGATGTCGTAGAGGATCCCCAGATTGCGATAGGCATTGGCGTAGTCGGGCCGGATCTTCAGTGCCTGCCGGTAGGCGTCCAGCGCCTTGTGGAACTGCCCCTTGTGGCGCAGGGCAATACCCAGATGGTTCCAGGCCACGGCATCGTCCGGCTTGAGCTGCACGGCCCGCTCCAGGGCGGCCAGTGCCTCGTCGGTCTTGCCGGCCCTGAGCAGCAGCAGGCCCAGGTTGACGTGGCCGATTTCGAGATCCGGCCACTTCTGCGTCATCTGCCGGAACAGATCCACGGCCTCCTGATCGCGCCCGGCCTGCACCGACCAGCGCGCCCGCTCGTACGCCGCCTGGGCCTCGGGCGGCAGGGCGCCCTTCTTCTTCGCTTCGGCCGCGCCGGCTCCTGCCTCCGGCGGCGCGGTGGCGCAGCCGCCCAGCCACAGCAGCTGCAGGATCAGGCCGAGCAGCGCCAGCCCGCGGCGCCAGCCGGCGAATTCAGGGCGTGATTTCCGCATAGGGCTCGATGATCTCCTGTTTGCCATACCGGATGGGCTGGATCTTCGCCAGCACCGCCAGCGAGCGTTGCACCCATTCGTCCCAGATTTCGTCGCGGGTGCGTCTGGCGTTGGCCAGATGGATGTCGATGGCCTTTTCCTCGAAGGGATAGGCCTGTTCCTCGAGCAGGATGTCGTACTGCTCCAGTTCGTCCGCCGACAGGCCGCGCGGGCGCTGGGAGGCCATCAGGGCCTTGGCGAAGTCGTTGTAGATTTCGGCGATGCGGTAGGTGGCCTCGGTGGTCACTTCCGCCACCTTGTACTGCATGGCCCGCTGGTAGGCCTTGAGGGCGGTCTGCATCAGCTGTTTCTTCTTCTTCAGGCTCTTCTTCAGCGGGATGGTCAGCTTCACGCGGGCATAGGCCTGCTGATAGGGCTTGGCCAGCAACAGGGTGGCCCTGGCCGCCAGGTAGGCGGTACGGGCAGTGCGCTGCTTGCCGCCACGGGCATCGGCGCGGATGATCTCGTTGAGCCAGTAGCCCCACTGTTTCGCATCGTTGCGCTTGCGATAGTACTCGGCGATGAAGTGCCGGGCCTCGATGGCCGGCTCCAGGGGCGCGGGATACTTTTTCACGTAGTCCTTGTACACCTGCACCGCCTTCTCGGGCTGGCCGGCCTTGTCGTACAGGGCGGCGGCCTGCAGCATCACTTCCCGGCGATAGTTGGGATCGGGCGAGGCGGCGGCCAGCGCCAGCATCTCCCGGGCGGCCTTGGCGCCCTGCCCGGTCTCGGTATAGGCCACGGCCAGCTTTTCGGTCACACCCTGTTGCAGCTTGTGGCCGGGGAAGCGCTTGCGGAAGTCTTCCAGCAGTTGCGTGGCCTGGGGCCAGTTGCCGAGCTTGATGTACATGGTGGCGGCGTCGTACTGGGCCACGGCCCGCAGGCTGGAGGCCGGCGTGACCTGACCCACGCGCAGGAAGTGGGTTGCCGCCAGTTGCCAGGCACCCTTGTTGCGCTCGGCCTCGCCCTGCTTGTAGATGCTCGCGGCCAGGCGATCGTAGATGCCGGCGTATTGCTTGTCCTTGGGCGACATGGTCTTGAGCACCGCCCGGTAGGCCTGCTCGGCCTCGGCGTACTGGCCGAGCTCGAACCGGGAATGGCCCAGCACCACCAGCGCCACCCGCTTGAGCTTCGGCTGTTGCGCGATGTCCTGGCGGGCCAGCAGTTTCTGCGCGGTGCTGATGGCGCGCGGATAGTCCTTGAGGGCGAACAGCTCCTCGGCAGTGCGGGCCAGCACCGCCGGCACCTGCTTGTGCTCGGGGAAGGTGTCGGCGAAACGCAGGGCGCTGACGATGGCCCGCTCCTGCCAGATGCGCGGATCGTAGAGCGTGGCTTCCTCCGCCCCCTTCTTCTGCTTCGCCCGCTGGCGCAGGATCTGCTTGATGTCCTCGTAGGCCACCAGCGCGGCATAGCCGGCCTCGGCGCTCTTGGCGTGCCGCGGATAGTCGTAGGCCGTGGCCTCGTAGGCGTCGATGGCGGTGGCGTACTGCCTGGCGTCGTAGAAGGCCTCGGCCATCAGGAAGTGCATCTGTGGCGCGTCCTTGTCCCTGGGGAAGGAGCTCAGATACAGGCGATACCAGCCGGCGGCGCGCTGGAAGTCGGCGGGCTTGCCGGTCTTCTTGGCCACGGCGTGATAGTGGGTGGCCAGTTCGCGGATGTGCCGGGCCAGCAACGGCTTGATCTTCTCCCGCGCCGCTTCGTCCTGGGCCTGCCAGAAACGGGTGTCCACCCCGTAGCGCTTGACGAATTCCTCCTTGGCCTGGAGCACCAGCTTGGGGAAGTTGCCCCTGGTGTAGGCGTCGATGGCATCGGTATGGAATTCCGGCGCCAGGGGGCTGTCGGGGTTGCCCTTGACGAAGGCCATGAACACGTTGGCCGCATCGAGGATGCGATCCTGGTGGATGTACAGCTCGCCCAGCTTGCGATACAGCAGCGGGCCATACTGGCGGTTGCCGACCC
>JALVBM010000313.1 GCA_027010665.1 Chromatiales bacterium | reverse complement strand
TCGAGCTGCAGATCGGCCAGTCGGCGCATGGCTTCCGGATACAGGGGACCGCCTTCGGCCGACTCGAGGAACAGCTTGTAGCTGCGGATCACTTCCTCGCGCTGCACCGAGGACAGGGTCGGCTCCTCCAGGGCGATCTTGCGCTTGGGCAGATCGCCAATGGTCGGGCCCACGCCCGTGGAGGCGCAGCCGGCCAGTACGCCCAGCAGGATCAGGTTGCCGAACAGGCGCCTCACTTGCCGCCCTCCCCGTTGGCCGGGGCAGCCTCCGCCGGCGGCTTCGCGCTGGACGGGACCGGCGCACCCGGGACGGGATCGCCCGGCCCCACCACGTCCGGCGGGGGCGGCTGCATGCGCGCCAGGCGATCATAGATGCGTGCCTGGGCGAAGCGCGCCCGCACCAGATAGCTCTTCAGGCGCTGCTCCTGCCGGTCGATTTCGGCCAGCGCCAGACGCTCGACTGTCTTTTCCTGGTTGCGACGCAGGCCTTCCACCCGGGCCTTGAGCTGGCGGATGCGCTGCAACTGGCCGCGGATGCGATCGTCGAAGCCCTCGAAGGTGCGTGGCGCCTTCTGCCAGGCCTGCCTGAGGGAGGCGTACTGGGCCTCGGTCTGTGCCAGCGCCTCGTCCAGACGCTGCAGACCCCGTTTCAGGCGCCACATGCGCGGCACATAGTCCGCTTCGATCTGCCAGGTGAGAATGCCGTGGAACAGGCGGTAACGGGCCTGGGCCGCTTCCGCATCGGGATTGCCGGCGAGTTTTTCCAGCCGCTTGCGCAGATCGGCCAGGGTATCGAGCAGTTCCGCCTCGTCCGCGTTGGCCAGGGCGCGCAGATCGTGTTCTTCTTCCACCCGCGCCAGCTCAGCGGCCAGCTCGTCCCGGCGCCGGCGCAGATCCTCGAGCTGTTCCAGCAGGCGATCGGAGGTAACCGCCGGCAGTTTCTTCTCGTAGGCGGCGCGGCGCTCCTTGAGCATCAGGGTGAAGACCGGCAGATAGCGTTCCCAGCGCACCAGGACGTAGTTGAGATAGTTGAGATCCTGATAGTTGCGCAGGGCGCTGCGAAAATCGTTGGAGGCCATCAGGCGATAGATGTAGGGCACCGACAGCGCCTTCGGCAGGGTGGCGCGATAGATGGACTCGCCGCTTTCGTCATCCAGATTGCCCGGACGCAGGGCGCGCAACAGTTCGCCTTCCGCCACCGCCTTGCGCAGTTGCCGGATCTCCGCCAGCTGCTGATCGAAGCGGGCGCTGGCGTCGGTGTAGTTCACCAGGGCCAGCTTGGGCTTGTCGAGCTGTTCGATGGTATAGGGAATGGCCAGCAGCGATTCCTGCACCGCCGGATCCAGCGGGCTGCGCACCTTCAGTTCCATCCACGGCACCAGCGACTGCTCCAGCAGCCCCTGACGGTTCCAGGCCCAGCCGATCCCGAGCAGGGCCTTGTTGGACAACGGCCCCCGCAGGCGGACACGGGCGAAGGCTTCGGCCGAGGCCCTGGGCTTGTCGGCCCGCAGCCAGGCGAAACCGAGCGCCAGGTTGGCCTTGTCGCGCAGGGCCAGCAGTTCCCAGTCGTCGGTGTCGAGTTCGCCAACGTCTTCAAGCTGATCGATGCCCTCGTCCAGCCGGCCGGTCTTGACCAGGGCCACACCCAGATTGAAGCGGGCATAGGCTTCCCAGGCCGCATCGCCGGAGAAGTCCTTCAGCACGGCGATGGCCTTGTCGTACTGTTTCTGCTTCAGAAAGATGTTGGCGAGCAGGTTGCGGCGCTCGGCCTCGCGCACGGGAGGCAGGTGATCGCCGATGCGCTCGAGAGCGGTCACGGCCTCGTCCAGCGCGCCCTGCTCGTAGCGCAGGCGCGCCAGGTTGAACCACACCCGATCGGCCACGGCCGGTTCCACCTGCTGCTCGAGGATCCGCTCGAACAGACCGCCCGAGGCCTTCTCGAGGCCATAGGCGAGATAGAGGCTGCCGAGCAGCAGATCCGCCTCGTCCTTCTGATGGGCGATGGTCTTGCGCTCGTCGGCAACCATCAGATCGGTGATGGCCGAGAAATAGCGATCCTGGAAGAAATGATAGAGGGAAAGGCCGTAGGGCAGGTCCCGCACCTCGCCGGGCTCCCCCCGCCCGATGCCGGGGATCAGCAGCAGGCCGGCCAGCAGGGCCGACAGCCAGCGACGTGAAGCGCTCAGAGACATGGAATGCGTGGCCTGTCCCGCACGATCCGGGTTATTCCCAAACCTTGGCGATGAACTCGGGTTGTTCCTTGCTGGGGTCGTCGAGAATCTTCAGTTCGATGAACTGGGGATCCTCGGTCTTGTCGATGACCACGGACGTGGCACGCTTGTAGTCGCGATCGTTCGGCCCCTTGCCGGTGAAGAACGCCACGATCTCGTGCTTGCCGGACGCCAGGTTGCCCACATACAGCCGTTGCACACCACCGCGAACCAGGGCGGCCGATTCCCGCTCGGTATACAGATGGGCCGCTACCAGCTTGTCGTCGATCTTGAGCTGCACCGAGTCGAGATGGAACAGCTTGCCGGCATCCACCGACAGGAACACGCTGAACTGGGTATTGGCCGGGAACAGCAGATCCTCCTCGAGCAGGAACAGATCCCGGTTCAGATCGAGCACTTCCTTCTTGAGATCCTGGATTTGTTCGTTGAGGGCGGCCTGTTCGTTCGCCGATTCCTCGGCGGCCAGCGGGAGGGCCAGGACCAGCAACAGCAGGCCCAGAGCCCGGACACATTTCGAGGTCTTCACACGCGTTGTCCTGCTCGGTGGGATTTCATGCAATATCTTACTGTTTTCGTTAGTGATTTTCACGTAAACGGGGGCGGATTACGGACCATAGCAACAATCGGCCATGGCGTCATGTTATCCGTGTCACAAAACGGCCTCCGTGCCCGGGGGTCAGGGACGATCCGGCCGTTGGGGGGGCATCAGACCGGAAGAATAGTGCAGGGTTCCCCGTGCGTCGATGATCACCGCATCGATACCCGGCAGACGGTTACAAAGGGCCAGCGCCTTCTTCGGCCCGAGGACGAAGAAGGCCGTGGACAGACCGTCCGTGGTGGTGGCATCGGGACCGAGCACGGTGACACTCATGGTATGGGTAATCGGCCGGCCGGTCTTCGGGCTCAGGATGTGATGGTAACGCTTCCCGTCCTCGATGAAAAACCGTTCGTAGTCGCCCGAGGTGGAAATGGCCGTGTCACTGAGCGGCAGAATCACGGCGATGCCGTCCGGCTTGCGGGGATCCTTGACGCCCATCATCCAGGGCCGGCCGTGATGGTCCCCCAGAATGCGGCTGTCGCCACCGGCGGTCACCAGCGCCGAGCGGATCCCGCAGCGGCGCAGGATGGCGATACCGCGATCCACCGCATAGCCCTTGGCGATGCCGCCGAGGTCGATGCGCACACCCTGACGCCCGAAGCGCACGCTGCGCGTGTCCGCATCGAGAAGCACCTGCCGATAGTCCACCGCCGGCAGGTGCTCGGCCAGCGCCCGTTCGTCCGGATGGACATGCCGCCGATAGTCGTACAGGTAACCGACACTGGCAAAGGTGATGTCGAAGGCACCGTCGGTCGTCTGCGACAGCTTCAGGGCCCGCCCAATCAGCCCGAACAGCTCCTCGCTCACCGGCACCGGCCGCTGCGCTGCCTCGCGGTTGATGCGCGCCAGCTCGCTGTCGGTCTTGAAGGGACTCATCAGGGCATCGATGCGCCGCATCTCGGCCATCACCTGCCCGATACAG
>JALVBM010000312.1 GCA_027010665.1 Chromatiales bacterium | reverse complement strand
CCGGGAAGACGTGGCCGCCGGTGCCGCCGGCCATGATCAGCACCCGCGCTACCATGGCTTCACCCCCTGCCCCGCCAGACGGGTCTCGCGGTCCACCCGCAGCAGCAGGGCCACGGCGATGCCCATCACCACCATGGAGCTGCCGCCGTAGCTCATCAGCGGCAGGGTCAGTCCCTTGGTGGGCAGCACGCCCATGTTCACGCCCAGGTTGATGAAGGCCTGCAGGCCGATCCAGAAACCCACGCCGTAGGCGACGAAGGCCTGGAAGGGCAGATCCCGCTCCTCGGCGCGCCGGCCGATGGCCATGGCCCGCAGCACGATGAACCCGAACAGGGCGATCACCAGCAGCACCGTGACCAGGCCCAGTTCCTCGGCCAGTACCGCGAACAGGAAGTCGGTATGGGCCTCCGGCAGGTAGAACAGCTTCTGCACGCTGGCGCCGAGGCCGACGCCGAACCACTCGCCGCGGCCGAAGGCGATCAGCGCCTGGGTGAGCTGGAAGCCGCTGTCGAAGGGATCGGCCCAGGGATTGAGGAACGCGGTCAGGCGCTCCATGCGGTAGGGGGAAATCCAGGCCAGCAGGGCCAGGGCCGCGGCCAGCCCGGCCAGCAGCAGCAGGAACTGGAACAGCCGGGCGCCGCCCAGCCACATCATGCCCATGGCCGTGGCCAGCATCACCGCCGCGGCGCCGTAGTCGGGCTGCAGCAGCAGGAGCATGGCGAGGATCAGCAGCAGGGCCAGCGGCCGCAGGAAACCGCCGAGGCTGGTGCGCACCGCTTCCTGGTGGCGGACCAGATAGCCGGCCAGGTAGAAGATCACGAACAGCTTCACGAACTCCGAAACCTGCAGGTTGACCGGCCCCAGGTGGATCCAGCGCTGGCTGCCGTTGACCTCGCGGCCCAGGCCCGGCACGAACACCAGCAGCAGCAGGAACACCGCCACCGGCATCAGCCAGGGCCCGGCCTGCTGCCAGAAGCGCATCGGCACCTGCCATACGCCCACCGCCAGCAGCAGGCCGAAAGCGGTGAAGGCGAGCTGGCGCCACAGATAGTAGAAGGCATCGCCCGTATCGCGGGCGGCGATGGAAGTGGAGGCCGAGGCGACCATCACCAGCCCCAGGCCCACCAGCACCGCCACCGCCAGCAGCAGGGCGCGATCGGGACCACCGGCCGGGCGGCGCCGCTCGGCGGCGCTCTTGCGCCGGGCGCGGGTGACGGCGGCGGGAACGGCCTGGGCGTTCATGACAGACCCTCCACGGCGCGGATGAAACGCTCGCCCCGTTCGGCGTAGCCGGTGAACTGATCGAAGCTGGCGCAGGCCGGCGACAGCAGCACCGCGTCGCCCGGCTCGGCCAGTTCGGCGGCACGGGCCACGGCGGCATCCAGATCCGGCAGGCGCGCCACGGGCGCGGCCCCCTCGAGAACCCCGGCCAGCCGGGGCGCGTCCTCGCCGATGAGCAGCACGGCGCGACAGCGGCGGGCCACCGCCGCGCGCAGGGGCGAGAAGTCCTGGCCCTTGCCCTGGCCGCCGGCGATCAGCACCAGCCGGCCGGCCCGCACACCCTCGATGGCGGCCAGCGCCGCGCCCACGTTGGTGGCCTTGGAATCGTTGATGAACACGACCCCGCCCTTCTCCGCCACCCACTGGGTGCGATGGGGGAGTCCCGGGAATTCGCGCAGCACCTCGAGCATCGCCGGCAGCTTGAGACCGGCGGCATGGCCCAGGGCCAGGGCCGCCAGGGCGTTGGCGGTGTTGTGGCGGCCGGCCATCTTCAGCGCCGACTCGGGCAGCAGGTTCTCGTGGCCGCGGCACAGCCAGGGTTCGCCGTCCACCTCGCGCAGACCGAAATCGTTGCCCTCGGGCTCGCCGAGGCCGAAGCGGATCACCGCCTGGCCGGCCTGCGCCAGCGACAGTGTCGCCTCCACCCGGGGATCGTCGCGGTTGACCACCAGGGCCTCGGCGCCGAGATAGATGCGGGTCTTGGCGGCGGTGTAATCGGCCAGGCCCGCATAGCGGTCCATGTGGTCCTCGCTCAGGTTGAGCAGGGCGGCGGCCACCGGGCGCAGGCTGTGGGTGGTCTCGAGCTGGAAGCTGGACAGCTCCAGCACCTGCAGATCCTTCGGCTCGCCGGCCAGCAGTTCCAGCGCCGGGGTGCCGATGTTGCCACCCAGGCCGGTGACCAGTCCCGAGCGCGCGGCCATCCTCGCCACCAGGGTGGTGACGGTGGACTTGCCGTTGGAGCCGGTGATGGCCACCACCGGCGCGGTGTTCTCGCGGGCGAACAGTTCGATGTCGCCGAGCACCTCGGCGCCGCGGGCGCGGGCCTCGGCGATGAGCGGCGTCTGCACGGAGACGCCGGGGCTGACCACCAGCGTCTCGGCCCGGGCGAAGCTGTCGGCGTCGAAACCGCCGGTGTGGACCGGCACGGCGGGCCATTCGCGGCGCAGTTCGGCCAGGCCGGGCGGCTCGGCGCGGGAGTCGGTGACGGTCACCTGCGCGCCGCGCGCGGCCAGGTAGCGGGCCGCCGACAGGCCGCTGGCGCCGAGGCCGACCACCAGCACCCGCCGCCCCTGCCAGGGGTGGTCGTGTCCGCCGTGTGTCTTGCGCATGGTCATGTTCATCGCCCTAGCGCACCTTCAGCGTGGCCAGCCCGACCAGCACCAGGATCACCGTGATGATCCAGAAGCGCACGATCACCCGCGGCTCGGGCCAGCCCTTGAGTTCGAAATGGTGGTGCAGCGGCGCCATGCGGAAGATCCGCTTGCCGGTGAACTTGTAGGAACCCACCTGCAGGATCACCGACACGGT
>JALVBM010000311.1 GCA_027010665.1 Chromatiales bacterium | reverse complement strand
AAGAAGAACGTCATCGTGGACTTCTTCGTCAAGTGGCGCATTCATGACGTGGTCACCTATTACAAGGCCATGTCGGGCGAGGAACGCAAGGCCATGGAGCGCATCTACGCCACCATCAACGACGGCCTGCGCAGCGAGTTCGGCAAGCGCAGCATCCAGGAGGTCATCTCCGGCGAGCGCTCCGAGATCATGAACACCATGACCAACGAGGCCAACCGCCAGCTCGGCAAGTTCGGCGTCGAAGTGGTGGACGTGCGGGTCAAGCGCATCGACTTCAGTGACGACATCAGCGATTCGGTCTACCGGCGCATGGAGGCCGAGCGCCTGCGCGTGGCCAAGGATTTCCGCTCCCGCGGCGCCGAGGAGGCGGAGAAGATCCGCGCCAAGGCCGACAAGGAACGCACCGTGCTGCTGGCCGATGCCTACAAGCAGGCCCAGACCATCCGCGGCGAGGGCGACGCGAAGGCGGCGGAGATCTACGCCAAGGCCTACAAGCAGGATCCGGAATTCTTCGCCTTCTATCGCAGCCTGCAGGCCTATCGCAAGTCGCTCGGTGGCGAGACGGACACGCTGGTGCTGGAGCCCGATTCCGAGTTCTTCCGCTATTTCGGCAGCCAGAAGGCGGGGCGCAAGTAGCCTGCGGCCGGCGGGAGGGGAACCATGTGGCAGACGCTGTTGCTGGCCTTCGGCCTGATGCTGGTCCTCGAAGGCCTGCTGCCCACCCTCAACCCCCGCGGCTACCGTCGCACCCTGCAGATGCTGCTGGAGATGGACGACCGCACCTTGCGCCGGATCGGCCTCGGCAGCATGATCAGCGGCGCGCTGCTCGTCTATGTCCTGACCCATTGATCCGTATCCGAGCGAACCCATGACCACCTCTCCCCGCTGGCTCCTGCCCGAAGGCATCGAGGAAATCCTGCCCGCCCCGGCGCGCCAGCTCGAAATCCTCAGCCGCCGCCTGCTCGATCACTTCGATCGGTGGGGCTACGATTTCGTGATTCCTCCGCTGGTGGACTATCTCGAATCCCTGCTGGTCGGCAGCGGCCACGATCTGGATCTGCAGACCTTCAAGCTCACCGATCAGCTCAGTGGCCGCACCCTCGGCATCCGCGCCGACATGACGCCGCAGGTGGCGCGCATCGATGCCCATCACCTGCGCGCCACGGCGCCCACCCGCCTGTGCTATCTCGGCACCGTGCTGCACACCCGCCCCGACGGCTTCGCCGGCGCCCGCAGCCTGCTGCAGGTGGGCGCCGAGCTTTACGGCCATGCCGGCGTCGAGAGCGACATGGAGATCCTGCAGCTCATGGCCGGCACCCTCGACATCGCCGGCGTCCCGACCGTGTATCTGGATCTGGGCCATGTGGGCATCTACCGCGCCATCGTCGCCAGTGCCGGGCTCGACACCGATCAGGAAAGCACCCTCTTCGACGCCCTGCAGCGCAAGGCCATCCCGGAAATCCGCGAGATGCTGGGCCACTGGATGCTGCCCGAGGCCGACAGCGAACGCCTGCTCGCGCTGGCCGACCTGCACGGCGGGCCGGAAGTTCTGGATATCGCCCGCCAGGCCCTGGCCGGCGCCGCGCCCGACGTCTTCGACGCCATCGACACGCTCGAAATCATCGCCGATCGAATCACGACCGTGCTGCCGAACATCACCCTGCATTTCGACCTGGCCGAATTGCGCGGCTATCACTATCACACCGGTCTGGTCTTCGCCGCCTACGCGCCCGGCCGCGGGCAGGCCATCGCCCTGGGCGGTCGCTACGACGGCATCGGCCAGGCCTTCGGCCAGGCCCGCCCGGCCACCGGTTTCAGCACCGACCTGCGTACCCTGGCGGCCGTCGGCAATCTGCCGTCAACCATCCCCGGCGCCATCTTCGCCCCGGCGGAGGCCGATCCGGCCCTGCAGGCCACTATCGCGGATCTGCGGGCGCAGGGCGAACGGGTCATCGTCGAGCTGCCGGGGCAGGCCGGCGGCCCGGCCGACATGGGCTGCGATCGTCGCCTGGTGGCGCGCCAGGGCCAGTGGGAGGTGGTGCCGCTGTAGCCGGCACCGGCATTTCGTTTCGATAGACAAAAATCAGCAGGAAATCATCATGGGCAAGAATGTCGTGGTTATCGGAACCCAGTGGGGGGACGAGGGCAAGGGCAAGATCGTGGATCTGCTCACCGATCGCGCCGCCGCCGTGGCTCGCTTCCAGGGCGGCCACAACGCCGGCCATACCCTGGTCATCGGTGAACAGAAGACCGTGCTGCACCTGATTCCCTCGGGCGTGCTGCGCGAGAACGTGCAATGCCTGATCGGCAACGGCGTGGTGCTGGCGCCCGACGCCCTGCTCAAGGAACTGCGCATGCTCGAGGAAAACGGCGTGCCCGCCCGCGAACGCCTGCGCATCAGCGAGGCCTGCCCGCTGATCCTGCCCTACCACGTGGCCCTGGATCACGCCCGCGAGAAGGCCCGCGGCAAGAAGGCCATCGGCACCACCGGCCGCGGCATCGGCCCGGCCTACGAGGACAAGGTCTCACGCCGCGGCCTGCGCCTGGGCGATCTGTTCCACCGCGAACGCTTTGCCGCCAAGCTCGGCGAAGTGCTCGACTATCACAACTTCGCCTTGCAGCACTATTTCAAGACCGACCCGGTGGACTTCCACCAGGTGCTGGACGAGACCCTGGCCATGCGCGAGGAACTCGAACCCCTGGTGGCCGATGTCACCGAACTGCTGCACCAGCACCGGGAAGCCGGCCGCAGCATCATGTTCGAAGGCGCCCAGGGCGCGCTGCTCGACATCGATCACGGCACCTATCCGTTCGTGACCTCCTCCAA
>JALVBM010000310.1 GCA_027010665.1 Chromatiales bacterium | reverse complement strand
GCGCGAGGTGCGCATCGTCGGCGAGGGAGGGGAGAGCCATGGCCATTGACGCCCGTCCCTATCCCATCGATCCGGGCCTGTTCGGCAAGGTGGCCGTGCTGATGGGCGGCTGGTCGGCCGAGCGGGAAATTTCGCTCCGCAGCGGCGCGGCGGTGCTCGACGCCCTGCGTCACCAGGGCGTGAACGCGGTGGGCGTGGACGTGCAGCGCCCGCAGGTGGTGGCGGCGCTCTCGGCCGGCGGCTTCGACCGGGCCTTCAACATCCTGCACGGCCCCGGCGGCGAGGATGGCGTGATCCAGGGCCTGCTCGAGACCCTGCAGATCCCCTATACCGGTTCCGGCGTGCTGGCCTCGGCCCTGGCCATGGACAAGCTGCGCTGCAAGGAACTGCTCGAGGGCAGTGGCATTCCCACCCCGCCGTGGATGGTGCTGGAGGCCGACACCGCGCCGGGCCTGGTGGAGGCCACCCTGGGCCTGCCGGTGATGGTCAAGCCGGCCCTGGAAGGCTCCAGCATCGGCATGAGCAAGGTCACCGAGGCCGACGAACTGCCCGCGGCCTACAAAGCGGCCGCCGCCTACGCCGGCGAGGTGCTGGCCGAGCGCTGGATCGGCGGGCGCGAGTACACCGTGGCCGTCCTCGGCGAGGAGGCGCTGCCGGTCATCGCCCTGGAGACGCCCCGCGAATTCTACGACTACGCCGCCAAGTACGAGGCGGACGACACCCGCTACCTGTGCCCCTGCGGCCTTGCGGCAGAGGAAGAGCAGCGCCTGCAGCGCCTGGCCCTGGCCGCCTTCGAGGCGGTGGGGGCCAGCGGCTGGGGGCGGGTGGACATCCTCGCCGACACCGACGGCACGCCCTACGTCATCGAGCTGAACACGGTGCCGGGGATGACCGATCACAGCCTGGTGCCCATGGCCGCGAAGGCCGCCGGCATCGGTTTCGACGAACTGGTGGTGCGCATCCTCGCGCAGACCCTGCAACGGGAGGTGAGCCATGTTCGCGCGGGCTAGCCACGGCCAGGCGGTGGTGCGTGGCGAGGGCGGCCGCCTGCCGGCCCTGCCGTGGCGGTGGGTCGCGGCGACCCTGGTCGCCGCGGCGGTGCTGGCGGCGCTGTGGCTGCTGGCCGGCCGGCTGGCCGATCCGGACACCCTGCCGATCCGCAAGATCCGCGTCGAGGGTGCGCTGGCCCACGTGGACGAGGGCATGCTGCGCCGGGCCATCGCCGGCAAGGTGCAGGGCGGCTTCTTCAGCGTGGACGTGGAGCGGGTGCGCCAGGCGGTCGAGGCGCTGCCCTGGGTGCGCCGGGCAGCGGTACGGCGCATCTGGCCCGACACCCTGCAGATCCGGGTAAGCGAGCAGCAGGCGCTGGCCGCCTGGGGCCGGGACGCCCTGGTGAACGTGCAGGGCGAGGTGTTCCGGCCGGCGGCCGACGCCCGGCCGCAGGGACTGCCGCGGCTCGCCGGTCCGGCGGGCCAGGCGCGCATCGTCAGCGAATACTACCGGGTGTTCTCGGACACCCTGGCGCCGGCGGGGCTGGCCATCGCCGAACTGAAGATGGACGAACGGCATGCCTTCCGCCTGCGCCTGCGCAACGGCATCGCGCTGGTGCTGGGCCGCGAGCAGGTGGAGGAACGGCTGGACCGTTTCGTCCGCGTCTGGCGCAAGGCGCTGGCTGCCGAGGCGGCGCGGATCGCACGGGTGGACCTGCGTTACGGCAGCGGCCTGGCGGTGCAATGGAAACACGGCAAGACACAGACCACGCACGGGGGGTGAAGGTCACGATGTCGAAGAAAACGGAAAAGAACCTGATCGTCGGCCTGGACATCGGCACCTCGAAGGTGGTGGCGATCGTCGGCGAGGTCACCGACGAGAACGGAATCGAGATCATCGGGCTCGGAACCCATCCGTCCCGCGGGCTGAAGAAGGGGGTGGTGGTCAACATCGAGTCCACGGTGCAGTCCATCCAGCGGGCGGTGGAGGAGGCCGAGCTGATGGCCGGCTGCCAGATCCAGTCGGTCTACGCCGGCATCGCCGGCAGCCACGTGCGCAGCCTCAACTCCCACGGCATCGTCGCCATCCGCGACAAGGAAGTGACCCCCTACGACGTGGAGCGGGTCATCGACGCGGCGCGGGCGGTGGCCATCCCGGCGGATCAGAAGATCCTGCACATCCTGCCCCAGGAGTTCCTGATCGACGATCAGGAATCCATTCGCGAGCCCATCGGCATGTCCGGCGTGCGCCTGGAGGCCAAGGTACACATGGTCACCGGCGCGGTGAGCGCGGCCCAGAACATCATCAAGTGCGTGCGCCGCTGCGGCCTGGAAGTGGACGACATCATCCTCGAGCAACTGGCTTCCAGCCACGCGGTGCTCACCGAGGACGAGAAGGAACTGGGCGTGGCGCTGGTGGACATCGGCGGCGGCACCACCGACATCGCAGTGTTCACCGAGGGCGCAATCCGCCACACGGCGGTGATCCCCATCGCCGGCGATCAGGTCACCAACGACATCGCCGTGGCCCTGCGCACGCCGACCCAGCACGCCGAGGAAATCAAGATCAAGTACGCCTGCGCGCTCACCCAGCTGGCCTCCATCGACGAGACCATCGAGGTGCCGAGCGTGGGGGACCGGCCGGACCGGCGCCTGGCGCGCCAGACCCTGGCCGAGGTGGTGGAGCCGCGCTACGAGGAGCTGTTCACGCTCATCCAGGCGGAACTGCGCCGCTCCGGCTTCGAGGATCTGTGCGCCGCCGGCGTGGTGCTCACCGGCGGCAGCGCCAAGATGGAAGGCGCGGTGGAGCTGGCCGAGGAGATCTTCCACATGCCGGTGCGCCTGGGCGTGCCCCAGTACG
>JALVBM010000309.1 GCA_027010665.1 Chromatiales bacterium | reverse complement strand
CTACGCCCGCGACCGGATCCTGCGCTTTTCCTGGAATACGGTACCCGGCGCCGACAGCTACCGCCTGCTGGAGAACCCGGACGGCAGCAGCGGCTATGCCGTCGTGGCCACCCTGCCCGCCACCGCCACCGGCTACGACCTGGAGGCCAGCCTGCCCGACCGGCTGCAGGCCGGCTACCGGCTCGAGGCCTGCTCGGGCGCCAACTGCACCGGCTCGAGCGAAACCTTCGTGGACCCGGCCGGCCTGAAAGACGCGATCGGCTACCTCAAGGCCACCACGCCGGTGGCATCCGAAGGGCTGGGTTATGCCCTGGCCCTGTCGGCCGACGGCAGCACCCTGGCCGCCGGCGCGCCTTATCACAACAACAGCCCAACCATCCCGCTCTCCGGCGGGGTGCGGATCTTCATCCATGACGGCACGGGCCGCTGGAGCGACATGCCCCTGATCGAGCCCCCCACGCCGACCGCCGGGGCCTACTTCGGCGGCGCCGTGGCCCTGTCCGCCGATGGCAGCGTGCTCACCGTGGGCGCGGTGGGGCAGAACAACGCCCAGGGCGTCGTGTTCCTCTACCGGCGCAACCAGGGCGGCTGGGCCCTGGAGGCGCAGATCCAGGCCGGCAACGCCGACAACGACGACATATTCGGAACGAGCCTGGCCCTCTCCGCCGACGGCAGCCTCCTCGCCGTGGGCGCCAGAAGGGAAGACGGCAGCGACAGCGGCGTGAACGCCACCCCCGACAACGCGGCCAACGATACCGGCGCGGTCTACCTTTTCCGCAACGCCAGCGGCTGGACGCAGGAGGCCTACA
Source organism: Chromatiales bacterium (assembly GCA_027010665.1). Classification (GTDB taxonomy): domain Bacteria; phylum Pseudomonadota; class Gammaproteobacteria; order UBA6429; family Thiohalophilaceae; genus JALSSV01. The sequence continues at coordinate 9,603 of JALVBM010000309.1, read as the reverse complement.
TCAAGAGCGACAACCCGCAGGACTACGACTACTTCGGCGCCGCCGTCGCCCTCTCCGCCGACGGCAACCGCCTCGCCGTGGGCGCCATAGGCGAAAGCGCCAACGATTCCGGTGCGGTGTTCATCTTCGACTACGACACCAATACCGGCTGGAGCCAGCAGGCCCGCCTCAAGGCCGCCAATGCCGGCGTGAACGACAACTTCGGCAATGCGGTCGCCCTCTCGGCCGACGGCAAGACCCTGGCCGTCGGCGCCGTCTACGAAGACAGCGACACCACCGGCATCGACGGCGCTTACAACAACAATGCGAACGACTCGGGCGCGGTGTACCTCTTCGAAGCGGTGGGCGGCACCTGGAGCCAGACCGCCTTCGTCAAGGCCGCCAACACCCAGGCCCTCGACTATTTCGGCGTCGCCGTCGCCCTCTCGCCCGACGGCGACACCCTCATCGTCGGCGCCTACGACGAGGACAGCCAGGCCACCGGCTTCGACGGCGACGGCACCGACAACAGCGTGAGCAATGCCGGCGCCGCCTACCAGTTCCACCGCGATGCCTCCGGCTGGCGCCAGATCGCCTACCTGAAGCCGCCGGTCACCACCAACACGGGCTATTTCGGCATCACCGTCGCCGCCGCGACGGGCATCACCGCGGCCGGCAGCCCGAACGAACCCAGCGGCAAACCCGGTGATCCCACTGATACTTCGGCCACCAACTCCGGCGCGGTATTCCTGTACTGATCCATCACTCTCCCGGCGAAACCGACATGCCGTTTCCAGACCGCACGCAAGGGGCGCTCATCGCCCCTTCCCGGGTCGCAGGCTGGTGCCGACGCGGGGGTACTACGGGCATGGATGCATCGAGCCTGGAGGCGTCGTCCGCCTTGTCATCTGGCGGCAACGGGAACCGACGCAAAAAGCGGGTGCTGTCATCCATCGGCACCGGATTTCATCGCGGGCCGGCCCGGACCCTGGTGATCGCAATTGTGGGTCAGCCTTCTCCGCCATGTTACCCGTGAGTTACCTCCCCATGGCATCATCGGGGAAAACAGGGGCCGGCAGCCCAGGGCTGCCCGTGTGCGCCCCGTGACCAGGTTCATGGAGTGTCCATCATGCGCAGGTTCGTCGTTTTCCGCCCCCATTGCGAACGCTACCCCGGGGTTGACTTTCAAGCCCGGCGCCTTACAATTTGTCGTGTGGCTGCTGTCCCTCAGGGCAGCCCCGATTCCGAGGCCCATGCGACTCCGCATGGGCTTTCGTGTGTCTGGTGACCATGAACACACTGTACGTCGCCTATCTCGACGAATTCGGCCATGCCGGCCCATTCGTGTCCCGGAATGACCCACGGTACAGAACCAGCCCGGTCTTTGGATTGGGCGGCTTCGTCCTGCCCAGCGATCAGATCCGCTCCTTTGCCACATGGTTCTACCAGCTGAAATGCCGCCTGCTCAGGTTCGAGATCGACCGTTCCGGCGAAGAACCCTATCGATGGGAAAAGAAAGGATCCGCACTCTACACCACGAAAAACGTCACCCGGTACCGTGAATTGAGGCAGGCGACTTTCCGCATCCTCAATCATATCGAGCGCATCGGCGGGATGGTGTTCTATGTCGGGATCCAGAAGACCCACCCGCCGGACAGGCACAATTCCAAACGCATCTACCGGGCCCTCATCCGTGAAACCATCAAGCGGTTGAACCAGCACGCCTATGAGAACGACACCCACTTCATGATGATTCTGGACGAACATGCCTTCAGGACCGAGATTGTGGAAGAAGCGTCGATCCAGATGTTCGGCGACGGCAACCGTGATCGGCTGATCGAACCCCCGCTGCAAGTGGAGAGCCATCTTTATCAGACCCTGCAATGCGCCGATTGGCTGTGTGGCCTGATCGGAAGATTCGCCTGCTATGAGGTTTTGCCCGAACAATACCCGGATCTCGAATGGAGTTCACGCTATTTCCGTGCAAGATTGCTGAAGACCGCCCGCCGAAGCGGCATCAGAAAGGACAAATAAAGGACAAGTGATCCCCCCTGGCCGGGCTTCGCCAGCGCCGGTATCCCTTGATTCCCTGCCATGTTACCCGCGTGTTACCACCCCCATGGCATCATCGGGGAAACAGGGTCCGGCGCGCCCCTGGCCGCCGGTGTGCGCCCCTTGGGGGCCGGGTTCATGGAGTGTTCGTCATGCACAGGTTCGCCACTTTCCCTCGCCTTTCCATCCGCCGCCTGGTCGTCCCGGCGGCGCTGCTCCTGCTCGCCGGCTGCGGCGGCGGGGGCGGCGGTTCCGCAGGCAGCGCCGGGAACGGCTGGTCCATTTCCGCCACGGCCACCGCCCTGCCCGGCACCAACGCACCCATGACGGGCGGGCAGGTAGCCGGCACCGGCACCTATCCCGACGGCGCCACCGTGACCCTCTCGGCCGTTCCCGCCCCCGGCTTCGCCTTCGTCGGCTGGGAGGAAAACAGCGCTACCGTCGCCACCACGCCCCGCTACAGCTTCACCGCCCAAGCCGACCGCCACCTCACCGCCCGCTTCGTGGTGCGCCATCCCTTCGTGGATCGGATGATCGAGCGTCTCGATACCAGCACCATCGCCGCGGCCGACTTCGACGGCGACGGCCATGCCGACGATCTGCTCGCCGACCGGGTCTGGGTCAACAACGGGCGGGGCGGATTCCGTGCTGCGTTCATGATCCCGTATCAGCCGGGAATGATCATGATCCCGGTAGATGCCGACGGCGACGGCGACGACGACGTGCTGACGCTGGAGCCATACGCCATGCTCTATCGCAACGACGGCACCGGCCGGATGCAGCCGGTGGCCGATGCCTTCGGGACCACCCCGCCCAGGACGGGTGCAGCGATTCCGGTAGCGGGCGATCTCGATGGCGACGGGGATCCCGACCTGGTGATGGCCACCGGTCCCGGCGTGGCCGACGTGTGGCTCAACGACGGCAAGGGGCATTTCAGCCCGGCGCTGGATCTGGGGGCGCTCGACGGTGCCGGGGGAACCCGGTTCCTCCTCGCCGATCTCGACCGTGACGGTGACCTGGACCTGGTCTCCGTCGGTGTCGGATACATCCGTCCGGTAAGCATCTGGTTCAACGACGGTCGGGGTGGTTTTACCGCCAGTACGCAGGCGCCTTCGATTACCGGCAATATCGCCCGTGTCGCCGCCGGCGATGTGGACGGCGACGGTTATTCCGACCTGATATTCGGACTCCAGGACGATAGCGCCCAGCTCTGGATCAACAACCGAAACGGCGCCTTTTTCGCCGCCTCCCCATCCACGCCGCTGCCCCGGGGCGATGGCGGCCTCGCCCTGGGGGATCTCGACGGGGACGGCGATCTGGACCTGGTCATCGGCAATCCGGTTGCCGGCGGTTACAACCAGATATGGCGCAACGACGGCACCAGAGGTTTCCGCACCAGGCAGGCTCTGGAGGCCGACATCACCCGCGACCTGATCCTGGCCGACCTCGACCGCGACGGTGACCTGGACATCGCCGTCGCCAACGGCTGTTCCGGTTACGGCTGCTCTTCCCCCTCGCGCAACCGGATCTGGCTCAACGACGGCGCCGGCCGCTTCCATGAGCCAGTGGTATCCATCAGTTCACGGAATGACATCGGCCTGTCCATTGCCACAGGCGACATCGACGGCGACGGCGACGCCGACCTGGTGACAGGTGGCAGCACTTTTTCCGTGATATGGCATAACAGTGGTCAGGGCGCTTTATGGTATGCGATAAACACCGGGCGCAGCGACGGTGGGCTCGCCCTGGGCGACATCGACGGCGACGGCGATCCGGACCTGGCCCTTGGTGTCCAGTCTCCCACAGACGCCAGTGCGATCATCGTCAACCACGGCGCCGCCGGCTTCACCATCGGGCAGAGTCTGAGCGCAGCGGACACGCAAAACATGATCTTCGCCGATGCCGATGGCGACGGTGACCTCGATCTGCTGGAGATCACGGGCTCGGCCGCCAACAACCAGCCCAGCAAACTCAACACCTGGATCAACGACGGCCAGGGCCGGTTCAGCCTGAAGACCTCGCTCACCCTGAGCGGCACCTACGACACCGGCGCCGGCCCCCAGCGCGCCGTCACGGCCGATGTGGATGGCGACGGCGATGTCGATGTCATCACTGTCGACAGTAGCGGCACGGCGGTCTTCCTGGCAAAGAATGTCGGTGACGGACGGTTCGTCAGCGAACAACGCTATCTCCCGAGTCCGAGCCAGTCCGCGGAACCGGTCTGCGTGCGAATCGCCGACTTCGACGGCGACGGCACGCCGGATCTGACCACGGGCTACCCCAACGGGGGCGGCGCCCGCATCTGGCTCAACAACGGCAACGGGCGTTTCACCGACAGCGGGCAACAACTGGGCGGCGGTAACATCGCCGCGCTCGTTGCCGGCGACCTGGACGGAGACGGCGATCCCGATCTCGTCACCATTCCCGGCAACGGCAGCCCCATGCATGCTTGGGTCAATGACGGCACTGCAAGCTTTCATGACGCCGGAGAGATCCGCGTTCCCGACACCGACAGCGCCACCACGATCAATGACGCCTTGCTGATCGATCTCGACGGCGACGGTGCGCCGGAGCTGGTCACCGTCGGTCAGCTCAATACCGCAACCACCGGCGCACGGATCTACCCCAACACCGTGGTGCCGTAAGGGTTGGCATACGCCTGCTGCGCGCCTTTCAATACAGGGTTTGCCTTCTTCCTGTCGGCTGTGAGCGCTCAAAACCGGTAATGATAGAGCACGCGCACGCCCACGTTGCGGGTCTCGCTGCGGGGTTCGAGAATGAGATCGCCGGTGGATGCGCCATTGCGCGTCAGGGCGGCCAGATCGCTGCGCCCGAGATTCCAGGCGCTGAAATAGGGTTCGACGGACAGTATGCGATCCGGTTGCAGTGACCATGTCCAGGTCAGACCGAGGCGCCATCCATCCTCGGTGGCCAGTGCCAGGGAGGTATTGTCGTAACCTGCATAGCCCTTGAAGTCCACGCCCATGGTGCCAGCCAGCATCCAGCGATAGCGGGCGTCGAGCTGCAGCGCGTGGGTGGGGTTCTGCCACAGGGTCAGTCGCGTGCCGAACAGCAGGTAGGCCCATTGATAGGTTTCCAGCAGGCCGGCGACCGGGGTTCCATCGCTGGCGGTGCCGGAGAGAATGTCGCGATACCAGTAGTGGTAACCCACCCCGGCATAGAGACGATGCCGGTGACCGGCGGCGGGGCCGAAGCGGTAGCCGCCAAGCAGCCGGGCATCGAACAGAAGGGTGCGGGTGTCGGTGCGGGTGGGCGTGCCGGTCTGGGTCTGGCCGTCGTAGTCCACGATGCCCGGCGCAATCTCCGCCTCGGCAGCCATGAACCAGCGGGGACTCTTCAGTTCCCAGTTGGCTGCGAAACCGGGCAGCGGGCCGGTCTCCTTGTCCAGCAGGACGTCGTTCTCGTCGAACTCCCGGTAGTCGAACCACAGCAGTTCGCCGCCGATGGCCAGTGACTGCCCGATTTCGGCCGCGGGGAGACTGGCGGTAACAAGGAACAGGGCGATTCCAGCCAGCCGGCGAGCTGTCGTCCTGCTCATTCCCGAGCCGCCTTGTGACAGAAGGGAATGTCGTCCGGGTTTTCGACGGCCTCGGCAATGGTCTGCACGAAGGAACCCAGTTCCTCGATGGTGACGGCCTGCAGGAGACGATTGAGCAGTTCCGGATCGACCGCGGCCTGTACACTGCGACCGTCCTGGAGCTGAATGGTGATCCCGGCCGCGTGCCGCTCGGGCGCCTCGACCTGTTCGATCAGTGCCTGTTCCTCGTCCAGCAGTCGTTCGTGGAGATCATCGATCCGCTCGAGCACGTCATCGGCGAGATCCTCGTCCACGCTCACCACCAGTTCGCCTTCGGTGTCGCGGGATTCGCAGGTCACGTCCAGATCCCGCAGCCGTTCGAGGAAACGATCGCGGACGGCCGGATTGAAGAACACGTAGTCGAACATGGTGCCGATGATAGCGTTTCCGAAGCCGGGGTAACAGGTCGTCGTCAGGGTCCGGATGGTATTGGGGACACGGCTTCGATGTGGCGGCTGATCAGGTAACCGAGCCGGTCCGGCAATTCCCGATCCCGCTGCAAGACGTGATCGGCGCCGCCGCTGGCCGCCTTCGAGATTGTCGCATCGGCGGTGATCAGCAGGCACAGGGCGGGATCGCGCATCTGGCGGATGGCGGCGATGAGAGCGGGGCCATGAAGACGGCGCGGTTCGCCGGCCGTGATCACGATATCGTGCCGGCGATGCAGATACAGCTCGAGAGCGGCGAGGCCATCGTCGGTCACGTCGATGCGGACCGGCAGCGAACCGAGCCGTTCCTGCAGCAGCGCGGCCATGGCGGCCGAGGGTTCCACCAGCAGGATCTCCGTACGGCGCCCTCGCCCGCTCTCGCGCAGGTTGCGCAGTGCCTGGCGGACGGCTTCGGCCTGCCGGTCGGCCTGCCCGCCCAGGGACTGAATCCTGCGCAGGATGTCCACATGGGCCAGCAGGGTGTCGCGTCGCGCCTCGGGGGCGGACCCTTCGGTCGCGGCGAGGGCCTCCTCGAACTGGTGGCAGGCAAAGGAGAGGATGTCGATGCCGTGGGTGCCGCCAAGGCCCTTGAGGCTGTGGACCTGGCGGCAGAGCTCGTTCTCGTCGGCGCCGGGCGCGAGAATCAGCCGCTCGATGGTATCGATGCGGGTCGGCAGTTCCTCGAGGAACTCCTGGCGGAGCTGTTCGAGAAGCGCCTGGATGGCCTGCGGTGCGGTTTCGTCCATGGGCGGTGGTCCGGGCAGGTGGGGAGGTCGGTGAAGCCCTGCCTTCGGGGTATCGGCCCGTGCGGAGAGGACTTGAACCGCCTAGAGGCCGGTCCGGTTTTCCGGATCGCGCAGGCGCTTGATGTGCCGATACAGGGTCCGCTCGCTGACGCCGAGCAGTTGCGCGGCCCGCGACCGGTGGCCGGACGTCTTCTCCAGGGCCTCGAGCACCAGCTCGTCGGTGAGCCGGCCGCGCCGTCGCACGAGTTGCTCGGCCAGCTCGGGCGAATACGCCCGGGCTTCCTGCTCCCGCAACAGTGCCCGATCCTCCAGCACGATGTGATCCGGCCGCAGGATGTCGTCGCAGGCCAGGATCATGGCCCGTTCGATGATGTTGCGCAGTTCGCGCACGTTGCCCGGATAGTCGTAACCCAGGAGCTTCTCGATGACCTCGCTGGAGAGCGGAATGTGGCGCTCCCCGTCCGGCATGTGGGCCAGGAAATGCTCGGCCAGGGCCACGATGTCGTCCTTGCGCTGGCGCAGGGGCGGGATCTTGATCGGAAAGGCCGACAGACGATAGTAGAGGTCCTGGCGGAAGGCCCCCTCCTCCACCATCTTCTGCATGTTGCGATTGGTGGCCGCGATGATGCGTACGTCCACCTTGATGTATTCGTTGCCGCCGATGCGACGGATGGTGCCCGACTCCAGCGCGCGCAGGAGCTTGGTCTGCAGGGGCAGCGGCAGTTCGCAAATCTCGTCGATGAACAGGGTGCCGCCATTGGCGGCCTCGAACAGGCCGTGCTTGCGGCTGGTGGCCCCGGTGAAGGCGCCCTTTTCGTAACCGAACAGCTCGCTCTCGATCAGGTGTTCGCCGAGGGTGCCGCAATCCACCACCACGAAGGGCTTGTCGCGCCGATCCGAGTAGTGGTGAATGTACTCGGCCACCTTTTCCTTGCCCACCCCGCTCTCGCCCAGCAACAGGACCGTGGACTGGGTCGGCGCCACGCGCTGCAGCAGGCTGGCCATGCGCAGGAAGGCCGGCGAGCGGCCGACCAGCAGGGATTCTTCCTTGTCGGGCTGATTGAGCACATGGACGTATTCGCCCATGTAGCGCACCTCGCCATCCTCGCCGAGAATGGGCGAGGCCTGGAGCTGAACGTATTCCTCATCGTTGCCGTGGTGATAGTGAATGTGCATCACCCGGGTCGGCTTGCCGCTCTGGAAGACGGCTTCCAGGGGACACTGCTCGCCGTGCTGGCTGCAGGGCACGTCGGAATGGTGGGACACCTCGTAGCAGTGGCGGCCAATCAGGTCGCCGGGCTGGACGTCGTAGTGGCGCTGGTAGGCGGTGTTGGCCGCGACGATCCGGTAGTCCTTGTCGATGACCACGAAAGGATCCGGCATGATGTCGATGAGCTGTTCACAGCTGGGTTTGACCAGATTCTTGAGGTCGGTCTCGTTGTCCATGGTTCACTCCGGTGTCATGAATGTCATGAAAGTCATGCCTGATCTGACATAATGAGTCTAGATCAAACCCGCGCCACTGGCCAGTGACGCGGGTTCCGTTGCGGGCGTTTCAGCGCAGTTTTTCGATGCCGAGCGCCTTGAGAATGTACTTCTCGTAGAGGTTCTCGGTGGTGCCCTTCTTCATCTTCTTGATGAAGTATTTCTCGAAGGCCACCTTGGCCAGATGGACCCACTTGCCCTTCTTCATCCAGGCCACGTTGCGCGGCGGGATCTGCGGCATGGCCACGAAGGCGATGCCCGTGTCCCCCATGTCGGCCAGACAGATGGCATTCCAGGTGGCTTCCGTCTCGGGTTCCTTGCCTTCGATGTCGTTCTTGATGTTGTGGGCGGTGGCGCAGACCATCGACTCGATCATGTAACCGGTCTTGGGTGTTCCGGTGGGGATGGGCGTGGCCTCCACCGGGGGGATGGCGATGCAGACGCCGACCGAATAGATGTTGTGCCACTTGGGGTTGCGCTGGAACTTGTCCACCTTGACGAAACCGCGCGGGTTGACCAGATCCTCGCCCACCTTGGCCACGGCATCCACGCCCTTGAAGGCCGGCAGCATCATGGAGAACTTGAAGGGCAGCTCGTGTTCCTTGATGGGCTCGCCCTGTTCGTTGTGCTCGGTCACGTACATCTTGCCTTCCTCGACCTTCGTGACCTTGGCATTGGTGATCCAGTTGATGTGCTTGTTTCGCAGCTCCGATTCGAGCATGCCCTTGGAATCGCCCACGCCGCCCAGGCCCAGATGGCCGATGTAGGGCTCGGAGGTGACGAAGGTCATGGGCACCTTGTCACGGAGCTTTCGCTTGCGCAGATCGGCGTCCATGATGAAGGCGAACTCGTAGGCCGGACCGAAACAGGAAGCCATCTGGACCGCGCCGACCACGATGGGGCCGGGATCCTTCACGAATTCCTGCCATTGCGCCCAGGCCTTCTCGGCGTGGTCCACGGTGCAGATGGACTGGGTGTGGCCATCGATCGGGCCGAGCCCCTCCACTTCCTCGAAGGCCAGCTTCGGGCCGGTGGCAATCACCAGGTAGTCGTAGTCCACGACCTGGCCGTCGGCCAGGATCACCTTGTTCTCGTCGGGCTTGATCTCGTCGGCCGCGACCGGAATGAAGTTGATGTCCTTTTTCTTCAGATAGGGTGCCAGCTTGAAGGTGGTGTCCTCACGGGTGCGCCAACCCACCGCCACCCAGGGATTCGACGGCACGAACTGGAAGGTGTCGGTGTTGGAGATCACGGTGATCTGGTGTTTCTTGCCCAGCAGGTGCCGCATGTCGTAGGCCGCGGGCAGGCCGCCGGT
>JALVBM010000308.1 GCA_027010665.1 Chromatiales bacterium | reverse complement strand
CGGATCGACGACGGCATCGCTCACTTCCCGCTTGACCGGCGCCAGGCCGTTGGCCACGAACAGGATCACCCGGCCCTGATTCGGGGAGGGATCGGGTTCGTCGGCGTGCGGAAAAAGCGCCCGCAGGCGGTCGTGTTCGTCGGCCAGCCCCAGGCGCCGGGTGAGGCGCAGCAGATCCGCCTGCAGGGCGTTTGGTACGCCCAGGCCGGTCACGGGTTGCTGCAGCCGGTACGCTTCCAGCGCCTTGCGATAGGCGATGAGCGCGTCGCTGTCCTCGCCGAGCGCCTCGAAGATCATGCCGCTGAGATAGCGGGCGAAGGGATCCACCCCCAGGGCCGGTTCCGGGGCCCGTTCCGAGAGCTGGCGCAGCAGCAGATCGATTTGCAGGACCTCCACGCGCGCGGCGTCCGGCTGGCCCAGTTCCAGATAGTTGAGGGCAGCGAACACGTGCACCATCACCCGCTCCAGGGGAACGCCGCTGTAGGCGATGGTGGCATCGTTGATGAAGAAGGCCGCCGTCTGTTCGCTGACGCTGAAGGGATCGAAGGTGCGGATGAGGCCCTTGGCCGCCTCCAGTTCGCGGTTGCTCTCGGCGTACTGGCCGAGCATGCGCAGCAGCATGGCCCGGTCCAGATGAAAGAGCAGGCGATCCCGCTCGCTGAAGGACTGCTTTTCCAGCAGCTTGAGGGCGCCGGCCGGGTCGTTGCGCGCCAGGCTGGCGTCGATGGGCGCAAAGCGGGCGTCGTAGGTGGCGCAGCCCGACAGCAGGACCAGCACCCCCCACAGCCACAAGCGGGCCGTCTGCCGCCCGAGCGCCAACCGCCAGCGCATGTGTCCTCCGCCGGCCCGGCTCAGGGCCGGATGCGGGCGTTGGTGACGAGCTTCTTGATCTTCTTCTGTCCCAGCCAGACGATGGTGTTGTCGCGCAGGCTGATCAGGTTGAGATCGACCTGGTAGTAGCGCACCTGCCTGTTGTCCGCCACGTCCACGATGGTGTTGATGGTGCCCTTGAGCATGAAGTCGGCGCCCCGTTCGCGGCCCATGGGCTTGCGGGTTTCCTCGCTGGCGTGCAGATCCTGATCCTTGCGTTCCTCGCGGATTTCGCCCCGCTCGTCGCGGGAGGCCACGAAGATGACCCGGCCGGAATTGATCAGGGCCCGCTCGATGTCGCCGATGAAGGTGTTGACGTTGATGTGCTCGTGGCTGAGGTTGCGGATGCGGCCCACGATGACCGTGGGC
>JALVBM010000307.1 GCA_027010665.1 Chromatiales bacterium | reverse complement strand
GCCCGGGCCCGGTTGTCGGCGGTGCTGATCTGCAGGGCCTCGTCGCCCATGGGCGGGGCCTGACCCACGCCGTGGAAGCGGCGCCCCTTGCCGTCGTAGAGATACTGGGTGCCTTCGTTGACCCAGTCGGGCGCGCCGCTGATCCCCAGATCGCTTTCCACGGTGGTCTTGCCGGCGCAGGCGCCGAGCAGCAGGGCGCCGAGGAGAAGGAGAAGTCGTCGGGTCATGGTTCGGATCCTTGTTCGCGGTGAGGTGGTGTCCGTATTCCCTCAAGGATATGACCGCCCGGCGGAAAATGCCAATCACAAAAAAAGCCGGCACCCGAGGGGTGCCGGCTTTCGCGGGCGCGGGAAGGGCTCAGGCTGCGTCCTTGGCCTGGAACCACTTCTCCAGGTCGTCGGCGCCGCCGATGTGCTTGCCGCCGATGAACACCTGGGGCACGGTGTCGGCGCCGGTCACGGCCCGCAGTACCCGGGAGTTCACCCGCTTGTCCAGGGTCACTTCCTCGTAGCGCATGCCGTGCTCCTCGAGCAGCTTCTTGGCCTTGGCGCAGTACGGGCAGCCGGGGATGGTGAAGATGGTCACCGGCTCGGGCACCTTGGCGTTCGGGTTGATGTAGCGGAGCATGGTGTCCGCATCGGAGACCTCGAAGGGATCGCCGGGCACGTTGGGCTCGATGAACATCTTCTCGATCACGCCGTCCTTGACCAGCATCGAGTAGCGCCAGGAGCGCTTGCCGAAGCCCAGGTCCGACTTGTCCACCAGCATGCCCATCTTTTCCGTGAACTCGCCGTTGCCGTCGGGCACCATGGTGATGTTCTCGGCCTCCTGATCCTTCGCCCAGGCGTTCATGACGAAGGTGTCGTTGACCGACAGGCAGACGATGTCGTCCACCCCGTTCTCCCTGAACACCGGCGCCAGCTCGTTGTAGCGGGGCAGGTGGCTCGAGGAGCAGGTGGGGGTGAAGGCACCCGGCAGGGCGAACAGCACCACGGTCTTGCCCTTGAAGATGTCGTCGGTGGTCACGTCCACCCATTCGCCGTTCTGGCGGGTGTGGAAGGTGACCTGGGGTACGGTTTGGCCTTCGCGATTTTCCAGCATGATGATTACCTCTCTCGTTGGGTGTTGGATGTTTCGTTGGCAAACAGTATGGGGTCGTACCGGACATTTATCCAATAAATCATTGCAAAATATGTGATTGAATAAATAAATGGTACGTTTTGCCTGCCTGTCCACCCGGCGCTACACTCGGATGAACCACCGGATCCCGCCACCAGAAGCGGGCACGGTTTCCGGCCGCCCCCGGCGGCCCACACGCGGAGGAGATTCCATGCTGGCCACCACCCCCATCGAGACCGACCATCACGTCATCGAAATCGCCGGCCGCCCCGTGCGCCTGCACCTGACCCCGGCGGCCTGCGACGCCCTGGACGCCCGCGAAGGCCCGCTCTATGCCGAGATGGAGCTGTACTTCAGCTGCCTGATTCGCTTCCGGGTCCGCTTCCACGACGTACCCATGCACGGCGAGGG
>JALVBM010000306.1 GCA_027010665.1 Chromatiales bacterium | reverse complement strand
GACATCATACATACTGTTTGCGTCAAGCGGACCGACCTCGACCCAAAAGGCCATGCCTCGGCCATGCTCGTCCATTACCACAAAAGGCTTGCGCAAACTCACACCGCTGGCGATGTTCGCAATGGTTTCGGTAACCGATCCCCACCCGTCCGTATAGTTTGGATGATATTTTGCGAGCAGGCTCGATCCTTCAATCCAGACCAGCAAGCCTTGACCGGCGCTATTGAGATCGAAAGCGACATTTTCATAATTCAAATATCCCGTATTGCTGTTCAGTTGCACGGGGGGCGACCAACCCGTATCAGTGGCAAGCCGTGTTCTCGACATGATTTCTGTGTTGCTGTCCGCATCGGCATCCTGGAGCCAGACGACTATGCCATTGCCATCGGCATCCAGACGAGCCTTGGCTGAACGGCGGTTGGGATTCGCGTCGGATAACGCGATAACATCGTACCATCGCCATCCTGCTGACGGGTCGTAGAAATAGGCCAAGAAATCCCACCTCGTCGGTGCAGTCCATGCACCGATTACCAGCAATGCCTGCCCGGCCGCGTTCGATGCCAATACGGGATAGCTGCGGCCATACAGCGTCGATCCCGGCTCCCAGCCAGCACGAGCAGCGGCCGGGGTACAGTAATAAGCGGTATCCAGAATCTCGCCCGTATCGAGCACGCCGTTGGCGTTGGTGTCCTGACCGCTGTCGATGCGCAGGCCGCCGTTGGGGCAGTTGGGGCCGATGGGCTCGTCGCTGATGGCGACCTTGGTATCGACGCCGTGGCAGACCTTCTGCTCGGCGTCCACTTCGCTGTCGTCCAGCAGGCCGTTGCCGTTCTCGTCGATGCCGGTCTTCACCCGCACCCCGCCCTGGGGGCAGTCCGCATCGCCGGCCGGCAGGGGATCGATGCTGGCGGCGGTGGACACGGCCTGCTGCACCGGCGCGGGGCCCGTGCCGCCCCCGCCCCCGCCGCCGCAGGCCGTCAGCAGGAACAGAATGGATACCGCCAGGCCGACGACGCCGGCCGGCCGGTGGATGGAAAATCGGAATTCGTTGCGCATGGCTTCCTCCCTGTGGTTCTGCCATTGGCCTGGGCAAAACCTAGCAAGGGGAAACGGCCGCGAACAGATTGAAAAAGGCTATAGAAACAATGGGATAAGATGTTTTTCTTAAGAAAACGGTATGACTTATCCAGGTGCTGTCATTCCACCCGGAACACCGTTAGCGGAACATCCAGCCCAGATTGATGCGCAGCAGGGTCAGATCCTGGGTGCCGCTGCTGTCAGTATCCATGTACATGCGGCCGATTGCGCCCTTCAGATACAGCGCCTGACCCAGGTCGAAACGCAGTCCCGCCAGGGCGCCCCAGGTGAAGTTGTTTTCGGTGTGTGTGGGCTGGTACGGCCCGCAGATGTATCCCCACCAGGTCCACCAGCAGCCGTCCACGGGTGGCCCGCTGGGAATGTTGGTGTCGAGAAACTGCCAGCCCACCGTGCCGGTGACGAAGGGCGTGAAGCGTCTGGGCAGGAAGTTCCAGGTGAGGGAGAAACTGGCGGTGGAGCTGTAGAGGCTGGTGCCCAGGGTCTGCAGATTGTCGCTCTCGTCCCGGTATGTCAGGGTATAACCGGGATTGCTCCAGGTCATGTCGAACAGGAACTCCAGCTGCTCGCTGAAGTTGTAGCCCATGCCAAACCCCCAGCCGACGGTCTCGTCGATGTCCGCGCCGGTTCCCCGTGGTCCCTCGATGGTGCTGGCGTAGATGTACTGGGACGTCAGGTTCAGTTCCCACTTCCCGCTGCGATCGCTCGCTGCCGACAGCGAATCACCAGCGGCCGGCTGCAACGGCAGCATCAGCAGACTGCCGGCCAGGATCGTGACACGAATCCATGGGGTTTTACTCAGGCGGTTCATGGCTTGCTCCCGATGCCGATCCTGTCGATACGATACGCCGGAATCAGGCCGGGGAAAAGCGGCCATGCGCGCTTCGGTTCATCTCCCCCTGTCGCCACTGCCAGGGCGGGACGGGATCCGGCGTCTTCCACAGACCGACGCGGCGCGAGCGCGCCCAACGCTCCAGGCGGTCGAGCGCCCGCTGCCGCGCCCGCGGCAGGTGATGCCAGTAACGGCGCATCACCCAGGCATGTCCCAGCATCACCATGCGTTCGTTGACGTTGATCCATTCACCATCCCTTTGCACGTAAAGGGTGGCGACCGTGCGTCCGTAATGATCCCGATCATGGACCTCCACCCGCACGGCGCGCCGGCCGATCAGCTTGATGAGGCCGTAGCGTGCGGTGTCTCCCCAGGGTTGCCCCGCTTCGGGACAATCGATGGCCGCAAGCCGGATCCGGACCTTGCGCCGGGCATCGGCCTCGACGATCACGGTGTCACCATCGATGACGTAGACCACCCGTGCCTGCCGCAGGGACGCCGTTCGGCGCGGCTTCGCGCCGGCAACCCGCGACCCGGACCGTCCCGTCGGGGTTCGGCGTTCATGCACCGGCCGCCGGGCCGAACGGTCCCCACGGCGCTGGCCGGTGGCACGCTTCACCATGATCACCAGCAGCACGGTGGCGATCACGAACAGGATCATGATTCCGGTCGGGTCCTGCATGCTGTCTCTCCTGTTGCGGACGGTTGCGAAAGCGGGCGCCGGACGGGATGCCGGGCCCTCCTCGTGCCGATCTCACCGCAATTTCCGCCTCGATGCGGGTTTTCCTGCGCCATCCTGTTGGCCGGCGACGCCAGCTGCCGGCGCCGCGGCAGCGCGATCCGGCAGCGACAGCCCCATCACGGGCCCGAACCGCAGAAAGTCCGGCAAGGCATTGATTTTTCTGGCAGGATCGTGGTCCAAGTTGCGAACCGATGAAAAACGCCCCCA
>JALVBM010000305.1 GCA_027010665.1 Chromatiales bacterium | reverse complement strand
GGCGAGCACGGCAGCGATCTGCTGGCCACGGTCGAACGCGCACGGGAACTCTGGCGCCAGCCCGAACACTGGCGCCGCCTTCAGGAAGCCGGCATGCGCCGCGACTTCTCCTGGCGTCACAGCGCCGGGGAATACCTGGCCCTCTACCGGCAGATCGCGCCGCGCTGACCGATCCTCAGGCCGCCTGCGCCTTGCGCTGCACGGCCAGACAGTCCTCCCGCCACAGGCAGCCTTCCTGCCCGCAATCGAGCACCGTCGTGGTCCCGAAGCAGGGCGTATTGCCCTCGGCTTCCTGAATGGCGTGGATCAGATCGGCCTTGCTCTTCTTGCCCGGCTTGAGACCCCGGGCACGGGCGATCTCGCGAATTTCCTGCATCAGCATGACGTACGCTCCCTGAACGTGAATTTCCGTTGGTGACAAAAGGGTGAAAGGACAGATGGGCGCCACGCGAAAGCGCGCCCGGACGGAACACAGTATGGACCTCTGGGGAATATTTTCAAGACATCATGCGTTACGTCCGCAATATCGGGGATCGTAATGTCGGGTGCGCTCGCGCAGCAGCGTACCATTTGCCGATTTGTGGTTGGTGCTCTGCTGCGCGAGCGCACCCTACGCTTAACCCCACCGTCTTTTCCTTCTCGTGGCGCCAATCCCCGCTTGGGAGTACCATCAGCCGAAACGAAACCGCCAGGAGGAACAACCATGCAGATCGCCATCATCGGACTCGGCCGCATGGGCGGCAACATGGCGCGGCGCCTGCGCCGGGCCGGCATCGAGGTGGTCGGCTACAACCGCGACGTGAACGTGACCCGGGAACTGGCGGCGGAAACCGGCCTCCATGCCGCCGAAACGCTGGCCGAAGCCGTCGACATGCTGCAGTCGCCGCGCATCGTCTGGCTGATGCTGCCGGCCGGCGACGTGACCGAATCCCATGTGGAGAAGGTGGGTCGTCTGCTGCAGCCGGGCGACATCCTGGTGGACGGCGGCAATGCCTTCTACAAGGACAGCCTGCGCCGGGCCGCGCAACTTGCCCAGCACGATCTGCGTTTCGTGGACGTGGGCGTCTCCGGCGGGATCTGGGGACTGGAGGAAGGCTATGGCCTGATGGCCGGCTGCGACGACGCCGGCGCCATCGAGCACCTGCGCCCCGTCTTCGAGGCCCTGGCCCCGGCACCGGACAGGGGCTGGGCGCACGTGGGGCCGGCCGGCGCCGGCCACTACACCAAGATGATCCACAACGGCATCGAATACGGCATGATGCAGGCCATCGCCGAAGGCTTCAGCCTGCTCGAGGGCAAGACCGAATTCAATCTCGACACCGCCCAGATTGCCGAGCTGTGGCGTCACGGCACGGTGATCCGCAGCTGGCTGCTGGATCTGGCCGCCGAGGTCCTGCAGCGGGATCGCACCCTGGGCGACATCGCCCCGGTGGTGGCCGACTCGGGCGAGGGCCGCTGGACCGTGCAGGAGAGCATCGAGCAGGGCGTGGCCGCGCCGGTGCTGACCCTGGCCCTGCAGATGCGCTTCGCCAGCCAGGACCGGGAGCAGTACGGCAACCGCCTGCTGGCCATGCTGCGCAACGCCTTTGGTGGCCATGCAGTCGTGAAGGAGGAAAACGATGACTGACGCCTTCACTTTCGTGGTCTTCGGCGCCACCGGCAATCTGGCACGCACCAAGCTGTTGCCCGCCATGTATCACCTCGAGGAAGGCGGCCACATTCCCGAGGGCTCGGCCATCGTTGCCGTCAGCCGCCATCCCTGGCCGGACATGGAACCGAAACGGATGATCGCGGATCTGCTGGAGGGCCGGGTCCGCGGCGAGCCCGATCCGGCCGCCATCGAGCGCCTCGCCCGTCATGTGCATTTCTTCAGCGGCGACATGACCCGCGGCGAGGACATGCGGCGACTCGCCGACTGGCTGGCCACCGAATCGCTGCCGCCGAATGTCATCTTCTACATGGCGATACCGCCCGATCTCTACATCCCCACGGCCAACGCCCTGGCCGATGCCGGGCTCAATCGCGAGGAAGGCGGCTGGCGGCGCATCGTCATCGAAAAGCCCTTCGGCTACGACCTGGAGAGCGCCATCCAGCTCGACGAGAGCCTGCATCATCATTTCCGCGAGGAGCAGATCTTCCGCATCGATCACTACCTCGGCAAGGCGATGGTGCAGAACGTGCTGGTGTTCCGCTTCGCCAACCTGATGCTCGAACCGCTTTGGAACCGCAACTACATCGACCACGTGCAGATCACCCACTCGGAGACCCAGGGTATCGCCGGCCGCGCCGCCTTCTACGACGGCGTGGGCGCCCTGCGGGACATGATCCAGAGCCACCTGCTGCAGATGATGACCCTGGTGGCCATGGAGCCGCCCTGCAGCCTGGAAGCCGAATCCCTGCGCGACGAGAAGGTGAAGGTACTCAAGTCCATCCGCCCCATCACCCGGCGCGCGGTCAACGCCCACGCCTTCCGCGCCCAGTACGCCCGCGGCCAGGGCGAGCACGCCGATCTGAAAGGCTATCTGGAAGAAGACGGCGTGGCCCCCAACAGCACCACGGAAACCTATGCCGCGCTGAAGCTCTACGTGGACAACTGGCGCTGGCGCGGCGTGCCCTTCTACCTGCGCACCGGCAAGCGCCTGGCCGCCAACAGCTCCATGATCAGCATCCGCTTCAAGCACCCGCCGCAGCAACTGTTTCGCACCACCGCCATCGAACAGGTGGAGCCCAACTGGATCCTGCTCGGCATCCAGCCCCAGGAATGCCTGCGCATGGAACTGCAGACCAAGGAACCCGGCCTCGAATTCCGCTCCCACACCACCCGCCTCGACGCCGGCTACTGCGGCGCCGACTTCTACCGCCTGGATGCCTACGAGGCCCTGCTGCTCGA
>JALVBM010000304.1 GCA_027010665.1 Chromatiales bacterium | reverse complement strand
CTCCGTGCCCTCCGTGTTGTTTGCAGACCACCCCAAAAATCACCGCTCGATCACCCGACACTTCTGCCACACCAGGATCTTGTTGTCCGCCGGCATGTCGTGCATGGCGATGCGGATCATTTCGTGTTCGCGGGCGAGTTCGTCCAGGGCTTCGACGTCGCGTACGCCCATGGCCGGGTCCTGTTCCTTCAGCCAGGCGTCGAAACGGGCGTTGCTCTCGGCGGTGTATTCGCCGCCCTGGTTGAAGGGGCCATAGAGGAGAAAGCGCCCCTGGGGCGAGAGCACGCGGCCGATGCCGGCGAACATGCGCTCGACGCCGGACCAGGGCATGATGTGGGCGGTGTTGGCGGAGAAGACGGTGTCCACCCGGGACACGGGCCATTCGCTCTGGTTCACGTCCAGGGGCAGGGGGCCTTCGAGGTTGGGCAGTGCGGCTTCCTCGAGCCAGGCGCGGATCCCGGGGTGGTTCTCGGGCACGTCGGAGGCCAGCCAGCGCAGATGGGGAAAGGCGGCGGCGAAGAACACGGCGTGCTGGCCGGTGCCGCTGCCGATCTCGAGCACGAGGCGGGACGCGGGCAGATACTGCTCGAGGATGCCGAGGATCGGCCGTTTGTTCTGCTCACAGGCTTCGGAACAGGGTTTCATGCATTTTCCCGTCAGATCCATCCGCAAACCGCGCCGGATCGCGTGTATATTAGCAATGCTTGATATTCATCAATGGCTCCGGCCCCGGCGACAGTTTACAATTGATCGAGACCAACCCCGAGGAAAGATTTCATGCCCATACGCCTTCTGCTGATTCTGGCGTTGCTCCTGCCGCTGACCGCCCAGGCCAGCCACGAAAAGGCCGGCACGGATCGCGGTGAAGCCCTCTACCGGCAGCACTGCGCCGCCTGTCACGGCTACGACGGCAACGGCGGTGTGGGCGTGCCCCTGGCCCTGCCCGACTTCCAGTATTCGGTGACCAACAAGTTCCTCGAGACCACCATCCGCATGGGCCGGCCGGGGCGCATCATGCCGGCCTTTTCGAGCCTGAGCGACGAAGACATAAAGGCCATCGTCAAGTACATTCGCCGCTGGGCACCGGGCAAGCCGTTCCGCTATCCCGTGGAGCCGGTACGGGGCGATCGCGAACGGGGCAGGCAGCTCTATGCCAAGTACTGCGCCGCCTGCCATGGCCCCAACGGCGAGGGCGGCAAGGGCACCGGCGTGACCTTCTCCCGGCCGCGGGATCTGCCCATCATCCCGCCGGCCCTGAACAACCCCGGCTTCCTGGCCGCCGCCTCCGACCAGTTCATCAAGGCCACGCTGATGAATGGCCGCGAGGGCACGCCGATGATCTCCTTCCTCAAGCAGGGCCTGTCGGAGCAGGACATCAACGACCTGGTGGTGTTCGTGCGCTCCTTCGAGCAGAACCCCCTGCCCATCGAACAGCGGCCCATCGAAACCGAAGAGGCCACCATCGTCTACGATTCCGAGTACGATTTCCAGACCACCATCAACAACATCAAGGATGCCGCGGTCGGCAACAACTTCATCATCATCCGTGAACAGAAACTGGAAACCGGCTTCGTGCCCAAGGGCCAGGAGAATCCGAAGCAGCACATCATCTATTTCTGCAACTTCGGTTTCCTGAACAAGGCCCTGGCCATCGATCCGCGCGTGGGCCTGTTCCTGCCCTGCCGGGTCACGGTGGTGGAAAAGGATGGCAAGGTGAAGGTCTATGCCATCAACCCCGCCCGCCTCTCGCGCCTGTTCAACAACGTGGAGCTGAACCGGCTGTGTCTGGAAATGAACGAGACCTATCAATCCATCATCGAGGATGCCACCCTATGAGCTCGCGCAAGCCCGTCCTGCTTCTCCTGCTGTGGCTGCTGGCCACGCCGGCGCTGGCCGAGGATCTGCTCATGGCCCGCATCCCCATGACCTTCCCCGAGGCCATGCTCAAGCTCCAGAACGTGCTCAAACAGCACGGCCAGACCCTCAGCCGCGTCCAGCGCGTGGACATCGGCCTGACCGCCAAGGGCTACAAGACCGACAAGTACCGGGTGGTGTTCTTCGGCCGGCTCGAGGAAATCCGCGAGGTGGCCGACAAGTATCCCATGCTGATCCCCTACGTTCCCCACAAGATCGCCATCTTCGCCGAAGAGGACGAAACCCTGATCGTGGCCGCCAATCCCGAACGCCTGTTCCCGGAAAAGGATCCGGCCCTGCAGCGTTTCGTGCGCCAGTGGAAGAAGGACCTGGAAGCCATCTTCCACGACATGCGGGAGGAGTAGAGGCCAGCATGTCGGGCTGAAGCCCGACCTACCGGGGATCGTTACGCCCCAGTCGCGCCAGCGCCTGCTGCAACTCTCCCTCGATCTGCCGCTTGAAGGCGAGATAGCGCACCGTCTGCACATGGCCGCCGTCCTCGGCCAGGATGCGGGGCGAGAGATCGATGTCGGTGACGTGAATGGGGTAGGGTTCGTTCTCCCGGCGCAGGGACAGCACGTGGCGGGCCACTTCCGTGAACAGTTCTGCCCCCTGCGCCAGGCTGGAGAACTCCCGTTCGCCGCAGTAAAGGGTATAGACGATATCCCCGTCCACCCGATCGACGATGGCCTGCAGGCGCAGGTAGGGCGCCGAGCGCAGGAATTCGTTGAGGCTGTGCTGCAGCACGCTGCGCCGGCCCTCGCTGTCGCGATCGATGCGGTAGAAGCGCACCTCGTCCACGGCGTTGTGCGCCAGGCCGTCCGCGTCGCGGATCTGCAGTCGCGGCAGGGTGGCGTCGAAGAACTCCCGGTACTGGCGCACCAGACTCACCACGTCGTAGAGCCGGTGCGTCTGCTCGACGCAGGCGCCCTTCTCGTCCAGCACCCAGACCCGCACCTGCTCGCCCCGTGCCTCGTAGAAGCACTGCACGATGCCCGGCCGATCGTGCCGGTAGAGCAGCGGCAGCACGTGATCCGCGGGCGTCTCGGCATCGAACACGGTGGGCGCATGGCGGGCGCGCGGCCGGCCCAGCCAGGCCTTGAGCCCGTCCAGCTCGCCGGGATGGGCATAGCGGAGTTCGCCCGCCTCCATCCAGAGCACGAAGTAGTCCCATTCGATGCCCAGCACGAAGCGCGTGCCGGGCGCGGCCTGTTGCGGGTCGAACACCGTGTACAGCGTCGCCACCAGTTCCTCGATGCGCCGGGCGATGGCCGGTCCGCGATAGGTGGAATGGCACACCGCGTTGAGCGCCGGCGGCCGACGGCCGTCGGGCGGTGACCAGCGCATCAGATCCTGCAGGCACTGCATCAGGCCTTCCGCGCCCGTGTAGCGGAAGGTGAGCACCTGTTGCCAGGTGGTCACCATCACCTGGTCGATGCTCAGGGCCAGATTCTCGAGGCGGCCGCCGTACTTCAGGGCATCGGTGCGGTTCGAGGTGAGATGCTCGCCGCGCCGGGTGTGGGCGGCGAAGGGATCCAGGCCGAGATTGAGCACCGTGGTCATGGCGCGGATGCGCTCGGGCCGGCGCATGTCGTCGATGGTGGTCTGTTCGAGCAGGGCATCGGGAAAGATGCGACAGAGCTGGTCCACGATCTGCAGCAGTTCCCGCTCGGTGAGATCGGTATTGCCGGTGTACAGCGCGATGATGGTGCGCTTGTCGATCATGCGGTTGAAATAGCACCACGCCAGCAGTTCCATCAGGCTGTAGCTGCGCTTGAGCGGACTGTGCAGGCCCACCTCCTGCTCGGACACCACGCCCGAGAACACCATCCAGTGCCGCCGGCCGTCCGCATTGCCCAGCTCGTGAAAACTCACATGGCTTTCGTGCAGATCGGGGGTGATGCCCTTGTAGACGATGTCGATCTTGCCGGCCTTGCGCTCGAAGGCGGCATACAGCTTGCGCCCGAGGACGGTCAGATCCTCGTCGCGGATGGCGTGACTGTCGCTCTTGGTGCGCGCAAACAGCGACAGGTAGCGATAGGTCTGGGTGAACTCGCGCACCAGTTGCTGCCGCTCGGCCAGCACGGCATTCAGCTTCCACTGCTCGCGGGTGTCGAGGCGCACCAGTTGCGAGGGATGCCAGCCCCAGCGATCCACCTGCGCCTGCAGCAGTTCCCGGCGCCAGCCGCCATGGCCGCCCTGGCTTAGCTTCAATCCCACCTTGAAATAGAAACTGCGGCGCGCCAGCTCCAGCCGTTCGTCCTGGCCGGCGCGGATCAGATACTCCTCCACCTTCTCCAGCATCATGCGATAGGGATCGAGGCGGTCGATGTCGTCCTCGCCGTCGTACACGGCCTGCTTGAAGCGCATGCCCAACAGATCGATCTGCGGATATTCGGTGGCGTAGGCCTCCATCAGCAGAATCTTGAGCAGGGACTTGTAGGGCGCGTGGATCGACTTGTACAGCAGCCACAGGGTGGCGCCATAGAACTCGTCGGCGGTGATCTGGTTGAGACCGCCCAGATCGATGTGCTCGCGGGCATACACCATGCGCTTGCGCTTGATGTCGGCGGCGATGCGATCGTAGTCGGCCTCCTGCTCCGGCGGCACCAGCCACCACAGCGGATAGCGTCCGGCCAGCAGCACCGAGGTGCGGTAGAACTCCTCCAGCAGCAGGTAGTGCAGGGCCGAGCCGGTGTTCTCGCTGCCGAGCAGGCCGTGATCGCCCTCGCGGAAAGCCCGCGGTTCCACCAGGAACAGGTTGGCCTCCACGCCCCGGCCCCGGGCCCACTGCTCGATGGCCGCCACCTTCACTTCCAGCCGCTTGATCTGCTCCGCATCCAGATCCTCGGCGTGACAGACCCAGATGTCGAAATCGGACTGTTCGGAAAAGGCGATGGTGCCGGTGCTGCCCATCATGAACAGGGACTGGATCTCGAAGCGCCGGTAGGCGCGCTTCTGCCAGGCGAAACTGCGGAAGTGCCGTCGCGCGGTGCGCAGCACTCCGGCCGGCGGCGAATATTCGGGCACACCCGCCGGCGTGGCCTTGTCCACGTAGCCCGGCAGGGCCGGATGGTTGACGTGGAACAGCAGGGGCAGCAGATCGAGGAATTCCCGCTCCGCCGTGCGCAGATCGGCCCGCGCCCGCCGCAGGCGCTGGCGGTTCAGCTCGACGAAGCGGGCCTTGATGGCCCGGTAATCGGGCCCCGGCGCCTCGAGCGTGGGGGTGCGGCGGACGAAACGGCTCATGACCCTATCCATATCGGCCGAGGTCCGCGAAACTCCACCTGCGCGGCCTGTTGCCCCAATTATTTTAAGGTATTGGCTCGCTTGCGCCGACGCCGGGCGCAGGGGTAGTTTATGGGCTCCCCCGAACCGGCCGAAAACCCATGCTCGATTCCCTGGATGCCGATACCTGCCGCGAACTGCTCGCCGCCTGCCCCATGGGCCTGCTGCTGATCGACGCCGAAGGCCGCGTCGAATGGATGAACGACACCCTGCGCGAGTGGCTGGGCGACGACGCCAACGTGATCCTCGGCCAGCCCGCCGAGGCCGCCCCCGAGGCGCTCGCACCCCTGTGGCAGGACGAACCCGCGGTCACCCTGCCGCCGAAGCACGAGGGCGACGAGCCCATGTGGCTGCTCGGCCACACCCACCGGCTGGCCGACGGCCGGCGCCTGCAGTACCTTGCCGATCAGAGCCCCATGAAGCTGCTGCTGCAGGAGCGCGACGATCTGCTCGCCGAGCTGGACGAGCTGACCGTCACCGACGCCGACACCGGCATGCCCAACCGCCGCGCCCTCTCGGCCCAGCTCGCCACCGAAGTGGCCCGCTCGCGGCGCTACGGCAACCCCCTGTCCACCGTGATCATGCGCCTGGACCGGCTGGAGGGCTCCGCCGAGGCCATCCGCCAGGTGCTGATCAGCATCCGCAACCTGCTCAACGAACAGCGCCGCTGGGCCGACACCATCGGCCGCCTCGACGACAACGAGTTCCTGTTCATCCTTCCCGAAACCGGCCTCGAAGCCGCCCGCCACGTGGCCGAAATGACCGCTGAACGCCTGCAGAAACTGATGCAGGAAGACGACACCATCCAGGTGGCCGCCCGCTTCGGCGTCAGCGAGTGGCAAAAGGGCGACGACATCGGGCTGATGATGGTGCGGGCAAGGGAGGATCTGGAAGCGAACGGCTAGCTTTACAGGGCCGAGGGACGAGTGGCGAGGGCCGAGGTGGTCGAAGCCAATCATCCCCCGTTTTTACTCGGCCCTCGTCCCTCGCACTCGGCCCTGTTTTATCGCGGCTGGGCGCCGCTCCTGCAGGGTCAATCCATTTTTTCGTCTTTCGATTGATTGCAGGCAACCCGATCCCTGCCACCGACCCATGCCCTTGTTCATCAATATTCTGTTGAATGCGATTCGAGACATTCGCTGACTTGCAGAATGGTCATGTGTCTGATCGACTTCCGTGGCAAAGACAAGACAACCTCACCCCCACGCCTGCACAAGGAAATACCATCCGATGGCCACCCCGAACGCAAGATAGCCTGCCAGCAGGAACCGCCAGGTGAAGCGCACCGCATCGTTGGTGGTCGTCCGGGCAATGTAGAACCGGTAGGCGATGAGATTGGCCAGCGAGCCGAACAGGCTGCCGAAACCGCCCACGTTGACGCCCCACAACAGGGCCGGCCAATCCTGCGTGAAACGGGCGAACAGCACGGTCGCGGGTACGTTGCTGATGAACTGGCTGCTCAAGGCAGAGAACAGGAACACATGATCCGAATGGGCAATCTGCGCCGACAGGACCGTCTGCAGATTGTCGGCCAGGCCGAAGAAAAACAGAAAGATGAACAACAGCGCATAATCGATTCGCAAGGCACGATGGTCGAATAACATGACGGCCCCGACGACCACAGCCGCTGCAAACAGCGGCAACACGTGCAGCACCACCAGAACCAGAAGCACCAGCCCCGTCAGGTAAACCCAGGCCGAACGTTGAATCCGCACCGTCCGCGCAGCCGGTTTCGGCTCCGCCCGCATGCGCAGGCCCAGGGCCAGCGCCGCCAATACGATTAGAAAGAAAAGTGAAAACGGGGCAATACTGCGCAGAAACGTCTCAATCGACAGATCGTAAAACCAGTAAATGTACAGATTTTGCGGATTACCGATGGGCGAGAGTGCCGAACCGGCATTGACCGCCAATGCCTCGAGGATCACGAGCCAGTCCTTGCGCGGGACATCGAGCGCAAGGGTCAGCGGGACCACCAGCACCAGCGCGACATCGTTGGTAATGAACATCGACAGCAGGAAACTCGACAGCACCAGCTTCAGGGGCACGGCGGACCCTTGCTCGAGCCGTTGCGAGAGGCGGGTTGCCAGCCCGCTGCGCTCGATACCGTTGACCACCACGAACAACGCAAACAGCAGGAACAGGACTTCCCATTCCGTCCGCGAGATGGCGGGAACATGGTGCAGGTACAGCGAGGTGAGCAGCGTGCCCGTGGCCGAGGTCACCAGCAGCCATTCCCGCCGCACGAAATCGATCAGCGCAATGTGAATCTTCACGGCATGACTCCGCGCACGTTGATGGCATTCATGCGCTCACGAGGAATACCGTGCCAACCGGCGAGCGCGACAGTCAATGGGCAGCAATCAAAGACACGGACAGGATCCTGCCCCGGCCACCAGCTACCCGTCCCCCGCTACCGCCCATCGCGGCGAGGGCGCCGCTCCTGCATTTCAAATCTTCGCGCCCTCTGCGCCTTCGCGCCTTTGCGTTGGGTTTTCAACTACTTCGTCAGCGCGAAATCGTCCAGCCGTTTCCTCGCCCGCTGCACGGCGGCGCGGACCTGTTTCGGGGCGGTGCCGCCGAGGTGGTCGCGGGCGGCGACGGAGCCTTCGAGGGTGAGCACGTCGAACACGTCCTCGGCGATTACGTCCGAGAACCGGCGCAGTTCGTCGAGGCTCATCTCCGACAGATCCTTCTTATTGTCGATGCCGTAGCGCACGGCCTTGCCGACGATCTCGTGGGCGTCGCGGAAGGGTACGCCCTTGCGCACCAGGTAGTCGGCCAGATCGGTGGCGGTGGAGAAGCCGCGGCGGGCGGCCTCCCGCAGATTCTCCCGCTTGACGGTGATCTGCGGCATCATGTCGGCGAACAGGCGCAGGCAGCCCTTGACGTTGTCGAGGGTGTCGAACAGCGGTTCCTTGTCTTCCTGGTTGTCCTTGTTGTAGGCCAGCGGCTGGCTCTTCATCAGCGTGAGCAGGCTCATCAGATGGCCGTAGATGCGGCCGGTCTTGCCGCGCACCAGCTCCGGCACGTCCGGATTCTTCTTCTGCGGCATGATGGACGAGCCGGTGCAGAAGCTGTCGCCCAGATCCACGAAATCGAACTGGGCCGAGCTCCACAGCACCAGCTCCTCGGAGAAGCGTGACAGGTGCATCATCAGCGTGCTGCAGGTGGCCAGCAGATCGATGGCGAAGTCGCGATCGGAAACCGCATCCAGCGAGTTCTCGCAGATGGCGTCGAAACCCAGCTCGCGGGCGGTGAATTCGCGGTCGATGGGATAGGTGGTGCCGGCCAGGGCGGCGGCGCCCAGCGGCATGACATTGACCCGGGTATAGGCCTCCTGCAGGCGTGCCTGGTCGCGCATCAGCATCTCCAGCCAGGCCAGCATGTGGTGACCGAATGTGACCGGCTGGGCGGTCTGCAGATGGGTGAAGCCGGGCATGATGGTCTCGGCCTCGGCCTCGGCCAGGCCCAGCAGGCCTTCCTGCAGGCGGCGCAGCTCGCGGGCCAGTTCGCGGATCTCGTCGCGCAGGTAGAGGCGGATGTCGGTTGCCACCTGATCGTTGCGCGAGCGGCCGGTGTGCAGCTTCTTGCCCACGTCGCCGATGCGCTCGGTCAGACGCGCCTCGATGTTCATGTGCACGTCTTCGAGGGCGGTGGACCAGGTGAACTCGCCGCGCTCGATCTCGCCGCGAATGGCCTCCAGCCCCGCGACGATCTGCCGGCACTCCTCCTCGGTGAGCACGCCGACATGGGCCAGCATGCGGGCATGGGCGATGGAGCCGGCGATATCGTGCCGGTAGAGGCGCCTGTCGAAACCCACCGAGGCGGTGAAGGCCTCCACGAAGGCGTCGGTGGGGGCGGTGAAGCGGCCCGCCCAGGGCTTGTCGATGGATTGCTCGTCGCTCATGTCGCTGACCGGAAAGTGAGGGAAAACCGGCGGCAAGTATACCGGTTTTGCCCGCCCGGCCGGGAATCGCGGCGTCCCTGCCGGTAGGCAAGGGGCGAAAACCGGGCAATAATGCCGGCATGCCCCTGCTCCCCCGGCACCGTGAGTGCAAGGATCTGTTCCTGCCGGATCTGTGCGCCATGCGCACGGTGTTCATGGTGATCCTGATCGCCGAGCTGGCCGCCTTCGTGCTGGCCCTGGCGCCGCTGGAACTGTCGCTGGTCGAGCGGGCCGAGCGCCTGGGCATGATCTCCCTGTTCGTGCAGTGGTGTGCCCTGCTCGCCTGCCTGGCCCTGTGCCTGGCGCGCCCCTGGCTGTGCCACATGGACAACCGCCGGGCCGGTCTCATCAGCTATGCCCTGGTGCTGCTGGTGGTGCTCGCCGTCACCGAGCTGGCCTACTGGCTGATTTACGCCCCGGCCTACGCCATGAGCCTCGACTGGCACTGGCACTTCCTCACCCGCAACATGCTGGTGGCGGCCCTCATCGCCGGGCCGGTGCTGCGCTATTTCTACGTGCAGCACCAGTGGCGCCAGCGCCTGGAGGCCGAGAACGATGCCCGGCTGCAGGCCCTGCAGTCGCGCATCCGGCCCCATTTCCTGTTCAACAGCATGAACACCATCGCCAGCCTGGTGCACGGCGATCCGGACCGGGCCGAAGCGGCGGTGGAGGATCTGGCCGATCTGTTCCGCGCCTCCCTGAGCGACGCCCGCCGGCGCATTCCGCTGGCCGAGGAACTGGCCCTGTGCCGCCGTTATCTGGCCATGGAGGCGCTGCGCCTCGGCGACCGCCTGCAGGTGGAATGGCACGTGGACACCCTGCCCGGGGACGCCCTGCTGCCGCCCCTGCTGCTCCAGCCCCTGCTCGAGAACGCCGTCTATCACGGCATCGAGCCGCTGCCGGAGGGCGGGCGCATCGTCATCACCGGCGAACTCGACGGCGACCGCATCCGGATCCGCATCACCAATCCCCGCCCGCCCGAGGGCGCCTCCCGCCGCCGGGGCAACCGCCTGGCGCTCGAGAACATCCGCGAACGCCTGCGCACCCTGCACGGCGAGAAGGGCCGACTGTCGGTCGAGGACGCGGAAACCGGCTACACTGTCACCGTGAGCTTCCCTTATCAGCGAGAAGATGAAGATCCTGATCGTCGATGACGAGCCGCCGGCGCGCCTGCGCCTGCGGAGCATGCTCGAACGGCTGCCCGAGTGCGAGGTGGCCGGCGAGGCCGCCAATGGCCGCGCCGCGGTGGAAATGGCCCAGCAGCACATGCCCGACGTGGTGCTGCTGGACATCCGCATGCCCGGCATGGACGGCATCGAGGCCGCCGGCCATCTGGCCCGCCTGGACCCGCCCCCGGCCATCGTCTTCACCACCGCCTACGACGACTATGCCCTCGCGGCCTTTCGCAGCCACGCCGTCGACTACCTGCTCAAGCCGGTGCGCCTGGAACAGCTCGCCGCCGCCATCGAGGCCGCCCGCCGTCCCAACCGCGCCCAGTTGCAGGCGCTGCAGGACAGCGACGACGACAGTGAACCTACCCACATCAGCGCCCGCGTGCACGGCAACATCCGCCTGATCCCGGTGCCGGAGATCCGCTACTTCCAGGCCGAGCACAAGTACGTGACCGTTGGCCATCCCGACGGCGAGGTGCTGATCGAGGACTCGCTGGTGCATCTGGAGAAACGCTTCGGCGATCGCTTCCTGCGCATCCATCGCAACGCCCTGGTGGCGCGCCGCTACCTGCAGGCGCTGGAGAAGAAACCGGACGGCCGCTGCCACGTACGCCTGAGCGGCACCGACAAGACCCTGGAGGTGAGCCGCCGCCACCTGCCCACGGTGCGCCGGATCATGAAATCGTGACCGACGACGAAGCCGTCATCGCGCCCATGCGCGCCTGGGTGGAAAAGGTGGTGGTGGGCCTGAACTTCTGCCCCTTCGCCACCGGCGTGCTGCGCAACAACAGCCTGCGCTACGCCGTCAGCCACGCCCGGAACACCGAGGGCGTTTTGCAGGATCTCATCGCCGAATGCCGCCATCTCGACGAACACCCTGAAACCGAGACCACCCTGCTGCTCCTGCCCCGGGGCTTCACCGACTTCGACACCTTTCTCGATCTCGTCGCCCTGGCCGACGATCTGCTGGCGATGCAGGGCTACGAAGGCATTTACCAGCTCGCCCACTTCCACCCCCGCTACCGCTTCGCCGACTCGAAACCGGACGACGCCGCCGACTACACCAACCGCGCCCCCGTCCCCGCCCTGCACATCCTGCGCGAAGCCAGTCTGGAAAAGGCCGTGGAAAGCCACCCCGACCCGGAAGGCATCCCGGAACGCAACGTGCGCCTCGCCCGCGACAAGGGGATCGCCTTCATGCAGGCATTGCTGGAGGAATGCCGAAAGACGAAATCTGGCAACGAATCGTGAGCAACGTTTGTCGATTTCGCCGCTTCAATCGGCCGGCTCGACCTTCAGCACCACCCCATCGACGCCGGTGACCACGACCTGCTGGCCGGCCGGCAGATCCGGACCCTCGATGCGCCAGCGGGTGTCGTCCACGCGCAGGCTGCCGACGCCGTTGACGATGGGCTCGTCGAGGGTGAAGCGTCGGCCCACGTACTGTTCGCCGCGGCGGTTGAGGGCCGGCTGATCGGTCTTCGGGGGGCGGCGTTTCTCGTACAGTTTCCAGGCGGCAATGTTGGCCACCGAATCGACGGCGAAGACGATGAGCTGGTATTCGATGGGCATCGCGGGCCAGATCCACACCAGCACGCCGACGAAACCGGCGGCCACGCCCATCCACAGGAAGAAGGTGCCGGGCACGAACATCTCCAGGATCACCAGCACCAGGCCGCCGATCCACCAGTGCCAGAAATCGGGCTGGATCATGTCGACGTCCCTTGATTGCCCATGGCCTGCTTCGCCAATTCGGCGATGCCGCCGATGGCCCCTACCACGCCCGAGGACTCGAGCGGCATGAACACCAGCTTCTCGTTGGGCGCCGAGGCGATCTGCTGCAGGGCCTCAACGTATTTCTGAGCCACGAAGTAGTTGATGGCGTTGACATCGCCCTCGGCGATGGCACGGCTGACCATCTCGGTGGCCTTGGCCTCGGCTTCGGCCAGCCGTTCACGGGCCTCGGCTTCGCGGAAGGCGGCTTCCTTTTCCCCTTCGGCGGTGAGAATGGCCGCCTGCTTCTCGCCCTCGGCCTTGAGGATCTCCGCCTGCCGCTCACCCTCGGCCTCGAGAATGGCGGCGCGCTTGTCGCGCTCGGCCTTCATCTGCCGGGCCATGGCATCGACCAGATCCCGCGGCGGCGTGATGTCCTTGATCTCGATGCGCGTGACCTTCACGCCCCAGGGCGTGGTCGCCTCGTCAACGACGCTCAAAAGCCGGGCGTTGATGGCATCGCGCTGGGAGAGCAGCTCGTCCAGATCCATGGAGCCCATCACGGTACGGATATTGGTCATGGTGAGATTGAGGATGGCCACTTCCAGGCGGTTGACCTCGTAGGCCGCCTTGGCCGCGTCCAGCACCTGGTAGAAGACCACGCCATCGACCTGCACCATGGCGTTGTCCTTGGTGATAACCTCCTGGGAGGGCACGTCCAGCACCTGTTCCATCATGTTCATCTTGGCGCCGATCCGATCGATGACCGGAATGATGAAGTTCAGGCCGGGGCGCAGGGTACGGATATAACGCCCGAAGCGTTCGACCGTGTATTCCATGCCCTGGGGCACCGACTTGACCCCCAGGAAGACGATGATGACGAACAGCACCGCCAGAACGACGGCAAATTGCAGAAAACCCATGCTGACTCCTTGTCCGGTTGTTGTCGGGGAAGGTGACCGGTCCCGCTGGCCGACCCGTCAATCATAGCGGCATCGCCACCCGGCGGCCAAGAAAAAGCCGCGCCCGGCGGCGCGGCAGGCAAGAAGGCACCGTTTATCTCGGCAACTCGGGCAACGCCACCTCGATGAACGGCGAGGTCAGGGCTTCCATGAAGGCCACCAGATCGGCCACTTCCTCGTCGGTCAGGTTCAGGGGCCGGATGTTCGGATCGAGATTGGTCTTCACTTCGCCGCCCTTGTTGTAGTGCCGGACCACCTCTTCCAGCGTTGCCGCCGAGCCATCGTGGAAATAGGGCGCCGTGCGGGTCACGTCACGCAGGGTCGGCGTCTTGAACGCGCCCTTCATCAGGCGCAGGGGAACCTGCTTGTAACGCCCGGCATCCGGCTCGGGATCGCCGAACGATGCCAGTCCCACGTTGTGGAAGCCGTCGTCGGTGAAGTTGGGGCCGGAATGGCACTTCACGCATTCCGCCTTGCCGATGAACAGGCGAAAGCCGCGTACCTGTTGCTCGGTCATGGCCCGACGGTCGCCCCGGGACCAGCGATCGAAGGGCGAATCCTTGCTGATCACGGTGCGCTCGAAGGAGGCGATGGCGCGGGACAGGGTATCGGTATCGATGGGCTCGCCGGGATAGGCCCGGGCGAACAACTGGCGATAGCCGTCGTTTTCATTGAGCCAG
Source organism: Chromatiales bacterium (assembly GCA_027010665.1). Taxonomy (GTDB): domain Bacteria; phylum Pseudomonadota; class Gammaproteobacteria; order UBA6429; family Thiohalophilaceae; genus JALSSV01. The sequence continues at coordinate 15,025 of JALVBM010000304.1, read as the reverse complement.
CGGATGACGGCGTCGATGTCCGCATTCATTTCCTTGTCGGCTTCCATCGGTCCCATGGCCTGGTCTTCCAGATCGCGCTTGCGTCCGTCCCACATCTGGATGTGATTGTAGGCGGCGTTGATCACGGTCGGCGTGGCCCTGGGCAGTGCGCTGCCGTTGATGCCGATGCCCTTGGGCAGGCCGTCGGACCAGCCCAGTGTCGGGTTGTGGCAGGTGGCGCAGGAAATGGTGCCATTGCCGGACAGCCGCGGATCGAAGAACAGTTTCTTGCCCAGTTCGACCCGCGCCGGCGTGGGCGCATTGTTGGCCGGTGCGGGCGGCGTGTCGGGCAAGCGGAAGGCCTGCAGGCTCGGATGGCCTGGCTCGGCAACGATGTTCATGTCATTGGCCAGAACCGTCTGGCCCAGAAACATGCTGCCCAGTGTGGCGATGGCGAATAGGGAAACACGACGCATGGTGATACTCCTCGGGGATAACACGGGTTGAGTGCAAAAATCAGTAATTGCGCAGGGTCTTGATGAACAGGATCACCGAATCGATCTCGTTCGCGGACAGGTCATTGCCCCAGGGGGGCATGCGCGGCGATCGGCCCACGGAAGCGCCGCCACCCGAGATGATCCGGCGCAGGTAGTCGTCCGGTGCGCCGCTCTTTGTCAGATTGAAGGGCGGCGGGTTCTTGATGATGCGCGCCATCTTGCCGTTGCCTTCCCCGGTGCGGCCATGGCACAGGGCACAGCGGCCGAGAAAGATGGCGCGGCCGGTCTTCAGGGACGGCGGCAGCTCTTTCGCCTTGGCGCGCAACATGGCCAGCGCGCCGTCGAGGTCCTGGCGCAGATAGTTCACGAACTGCACGACGGACTCGAGCTGGGTCGCCGTCAGCTCGTCCCCCCAGGGCGGCATCTCCGGGCTCACGGGCGGTCGTGCACCACCGGACTTGACGATGCGCATGACCGTTTCGGGATCGGTGCCGTAACGGGGCTCGAGCAGGTTGGTCTTGGGATAGTCCTTTACCGAAAGCGGCAGGATGCCTTCGCCCAGGCCATCGCTGCCATGACACAGTGCGCATCGCTGCTGAAATACCAGCGCCCCGTATTCGACACAGGGTCTGGCCTCCTCGCCGCACTGCTCCGCCGAACCGGCCCAGGCCGAACCGCCGAACAGGCCGGTCAACAGGAACAGGACGAAGCCCTTCATTCCACGACCTCGACGACCATGTGCATCTGGGGATGAATGGCGCACTCCACTTCCACCTTGCCCGGCTTGTCGAAGGTGACCGACTTGGATTCGCCCTTGGGATAGGAACCCAGATCGAAGGTCTTGGCCTGCGACAGGCTGTACACGTTGTGGAAGAACGGATCGAGATTGGTGAAGGCGACCGTGTCGCCAACCTTGATCTTCAGGTGCTTGACGGTGAAGGCCTTGTTCTTCTGCCCGACTTCGTGCTGCGCGGCATAGACGAGTCCGGCGAAGGCCAGCGCCAGAATGGCCAGTGCATGACCGAAATTGCGTATTTTCATGTCGATTCCTCTCGGTTGTGGCGACGTACGGTTGCGGCGGATGTGCCCTTGTCGGCCGGGACGTCGCCTTCCTTCCCGGCCCGCGGGTCAGATCCGGAAATGGGCGACCACGTCGTTCAACGTGCGCGACGCCGTCTGCAGATTGTCGGAGCGGGTGCGCAGATCCCGCGCCTGTTCCAGATTGCGCACCGACACAGCGCCAAGCTGCTGGCTCGACGTGGCGATCGTTTCCACGGCGCGCTGTTGCACCGCCATCAGCTCGACCACCGCTTCGAGGGCGCCGCTGATCTCCTGGATCTGCTCGGCGCTGCGGTTGGTTTCTTCCGCCGAAGCCTGCAGTTGCTCGATGTAACGGTTGGCGTTGTCCAGGGCACGGGCCATGGCCCTGACGGTGACGTCCACACTGTTGCCGATGTCGGCCACCAGCGACGAAATCTCGTCGACCGCAGTACTGGTGTGGCCGGCCAGGGTGCGCACTTCATCGGCCACCACGGCGAAGCCACGTCCCTGTTCGCCGGCCCGCGCGGCCTCGATGGCGGCATTCAGGGCCAGGAGGTTGGTCTGCTCGGAAATGCCGGATATGGTCTGAGTGATGGACGAGATTTTCTCGGCGATGCCGGACAGCTCCCGACTCTGTTCGGCGGTCTGTTCCATTTCCTCCCGGAAGGCACCGAAGTCGCGCGCAGTCTGCAGGATTCGCGCCGAAGAATCGCCGGCGATGGTGGCCGCCTGACGCGCATGTTCGCTGGCATCGTGCAAGCGCTCGGCGGCGATGCCGGTGGCCTCGCTGGCCGAGCCCGTCTGTTCCTGAATGCCGGCCATGCCGCTGTCGAGTTCGGCGGAGATCCGATCCAGTTCGCCGGCATGGTGGCCCACTTCGGCCGCCTCGCCCTCCACGTCCCGGCTGGCCGAGGCAATGTTGCCCAGCATGTCCCGCAGGCGCTCGATGGTCTCGCCAATGGCCGTGATGGTGCGGCCGATCTCGTCACGCCCGATATTCGCCACCGCCGGGATGCGGGTCAGATCACCGCCGGCGATGGCGCGCATCACCGCTTCGATCTCGCGCAGGGGATTGCTCATCATGCGATTGGCCGACAGGGCGATGAACACGCCGATCATCACGCCCACGGCACACAGCAGTCCCAGAATCTCCAGCACCCGGAAGGCCTGTGCCTTCGAGGCCGCCAGGTTTTCCGCCAGACCCGCCTCGCTCTCGTTGGCAATCTGCTCGGCAAGCGCGGTGATCTCCGCGAACTTCTCCGACACGGCCGCCGCCAGTTGCAGCGCTTCGGCATCCTGGTTCTGTCGGGCCGTGCCGATGATCTGCATTTGCCGGGGCCGGATTTCCTGCATCAACGCGATCAGCCGTTTCACGCCGGCATGATCACCGAAGGATGCCTGCAACCGGGCCAGGTTCTCGTCCACCATGGCACCACCGCGGATCGTGCCGATGGCCGCCTTGCGAATCACTGCCGGATCGTCGGCGGCGATCAGCGCCTGAATCAGGCGATCCATGTCCGCAATCGCCAGCTGGGTGGCGGTGGCGTGACTGACGCGTTCCGATGCCACCTTGACGGCGGACTCGATGGTGTTGATCTCGCGCATCAGGGCCAGACCACCGGCGACGATGATGATGGTCATGCCGCCAAGGAAGACACCGGAGACACCGAGAATCTTGGTCTTGAGAGAGAAACGGGAAAGCAGCCGTGTCAGCAATGTCAGAACCCTTGTTGAATGTTTCCGGGGAAACTCTATCGGCTGACCTGCTGCGATATTGAGCACGGCACATGAAATTAATTTTGACCGAGTCCAGAGTGCGGCCTTTGCGCGCGATGCGAGCGGAATGTCAATTTTGTCAATTCATTTTCTGCCGCCAATGCGCGCATACATCACGATGCATGGAGCGCGAGCAGCAACGATTGGATGGTCGAGCGCAACGACATGCGATCACGGGATCGCAAGAGAACGTCGGGGGAAGTTCAGCGGGAAGGCAGCTCTGCCGGCAATGCCGAGAAGGTCGCCTGCGCGATGCGTTCCGCGACTTCGGCAAAGGCCTTGTCGAAGGCGGAAATGATGGCCGACATGCGACGCGCCTCGGCCGGAACAAGGGCCTCGGCGCCAATGGCGGTTTCACTGTGGGGCGCGACTTCGTCCAGCCGTTGCAGCACGGCCTGGATGCGCACGTGAGCACGGGGTGGTTTCCCGGCGGCATCCTCGACGATCTGGAAATCGAGGATCGTGATCCGCAGCCGGTAGTTGACGGCCCCGGCCACTGGCGCATCATCCACCATGCGCAGGCCGCCGCCGTCAACGAAACCGCGAATCAGTTGCTGCTTGACGTAGGCGGGCAGGGGTGCCGGCCAGCGGGCCCCGGCCACTTCATCCTGGCGCAGATCCCCCTGCTGGATCACGATACCTTGCCCCTGAATCTCGGGTGCCACATAGCCCAGATCCACCACCAGCGTGAGCGGCCGTGGCGAACCGCTGGATGGCGGGGCCAGGGTCGGCACGCCAAGCCGGTAGGTCGTCATCGCCGGTGCCTTCGCCTGTGGCAGGCTGCAGGCGGCGGTCATGAACAGCAACGACAGCAGGATCAGAAGTCTCATGGCGCGATCTCCACGCCCCGTGGCGGGGGCGAACTGATCAGCAACGCGGGGTTCTCTTCCAGACGCCGGGTCAGCCGGCGCATCTCGTTCACCAGAAACCGGCTGTCGTCAAGCAGCCGTTCGAGCTTCTCGCTGCCGCTGCCCAGCGCCGAGTTGAGCGCGGCGCTGTTGTGGGCGTAGAGTTCCTCCGTGCGGCGGCTGATGTCCTCGAGTTCACTTGCCACCTGGTTCAGGCGCTCGAGGACTTGCACCAGGCCGGGCCGCGTCTCGCGGGCGGTGATCTGGTATTCGCGCAGCGTGTCGTCCAGGCGTTCCACCAGTGCGGGCAGGCCCTCGGCGGTGCGGGCCAGTTCGTGGATCAGGGTGCTGAAGCGGGCGATGTTCTGATCACTGAGCACATCGCTGATCCGGTCCATGACCGCGTCGGCGGAATCCAGCAGTTCCGGGAGACTGCGAGCCAGCTTTTCCAGATCCGAGTTGGCCGCCTTGATGCGCGGCAGCTCGCCCGGCGGCGGTGCCGGCAGGGGTTCGCGCCCCGGCCCTTCCTTGCGCAGTTCCACGAAGGAAATGCCGGTAATGCCCTGCAGTTGCAGCTTGGCAATGGTATTGCCGTAGATGGGCACGCGTTCATCCACCTCGATGACCACGCTCACCTCGCGGGGCTTGTCCGGTACCAGGCGAATGGCGACCACCTTGCCCACCTTGACGCCGAGATAGCGCACCTCGCCACCCACGTCGAGCCCGGCGACCGAGCCGGTGAAGCGGACCTCATAACGGCGCATGTGCGTTTCGGGCTGCCGCCCGCTGATGATGGCGATGAACACGATCAGCAGGGTCACGGCCAGCATCACGAATGCGCCCACGGCGATGTAGTAGCCTTCCTTTTCCATCGTCTCAGTCCACCTCGCCCCGGGCCGCCCGCGCGCGGGCACCGTGAAAGTAGCGCTGAATCCAGGGGTGGGGGTTGGCCAGCATCGCCTGCAGGGTGCCCACCTGGATCTTGCGATCCACCAGTACCGCGATACGATCACAGATATTGAACAGGGTGTCCAGATCGTGGGTGATCATCACCACGGTCAGGCCCAGGTTGTCCCGCAGGTAGGCCAGCAGCTGGTCGAACTCGCTGGCGGCGATGGGATCGAGCCCGGCCGTGGGCTCGTCCAGGAACAGCAGCGACGGATCCAGGGCCAGCGCCCGCGCCAGCGCGGCGCGCTTGATCATGCCGCCCGACAGTTCCGAGGGATACTTGTCCACCGCTTCCGGTCCCAGACCCACCATGCGGACCTTGAGCCGCGCCAGATCCGTCAGCCGCGCACGGGACAGGCCCAGATATTCGTTCATCGGCAACAGGATGTTGTCCAGCACACTCAGCGAGGAGAACAGCGCACCGCTCTGGAACAGCACGCCCCAGCGCTTCTGGATGGCGAGAAAACGGCGGCGATCCATGCGCGTGATGTCTTCCCCGTGAATCTCGATGGTGCCGGCGGTGGGCCGGCGCAGGCCGATGATGCAGCGCAGCATCACCGACTTGCCGGTACCGGATCCGCCCACCACGCCGAGGATCTCGCCCCGGCGCACGTCGAGATCCAACCCGTCGTGCACCACCTGGCTGCCGAAGCGGTTCACCAGACCGCGGATGCGGATGACGATGTCGTCCGTTTCCACCATCAGAAATCCAGCCAGGAAAAGATGATGGAGAACACGGCATCGGCCATGATCACCATGAAGATGGATTGCACCACCGCGTTGGTGGTCTGCCGGCCGACGCTCTCGGCCGAACCGCTCACCTGCAGGCCACGCATGGTGCCGATGAAGCCGATGATGAAGGCGAATACCGGGGCCTTGATGATGCCGACCAGAAAGGTATTGAGGCCGGCGGCATCCACGGCGCGCAGGTAGAACTGCTGCAGGGTCATGTCGAGGGTGAAGACCGACAACAGGGCGCCACCGATGAGCCCCATCAGATCGGCCAGCACGGTGAGCAGCGGCAGCACGATGATCAGTGCGATGACCCGGGGCACCACCAGGATTTCATAGGGCTCGAATCCCATGGTGCGCAGCGCGTCCACTTCCTCGTTGATCTTCATGAAACCGATCTGTGCGGCGAAGGCGGAACCGGAACGGCCGGCGACCATGATGGCGGTGAGCAACACGCCCATCTCGCGCAGTTGCGAGATGGTGACCAGATCCACCGTATACACGCTGGCGCCGAAACGCGCCAGTTGCATGCCGCCCTGATAGGCGGTGACGATGCTGATCAGGAAGGCGATCAGGGCCACGATGGGGATGGCCATGATCCCCGTCTCGTACATGTGGTGGGAGATGTCCCGGATGCGCAGGCGGCGCGGGCGCAGCAGCACGCCCAGCAGGTTGACGATCAGCCGGCCGAGATAGCCCAGGGTCGCCTGGATCTGCCGCCGCTCACCGACCACCGTGCGGCCGACGGTCAGCAACAGGCGTCGCCATGCCGGTATCTTCCCGGGCGCAGCAGATTGGCGCAGCGCAGGCAGCGCTTCGAGAAACCGGAAATGCCGGGTGCGAAAACCGTCCAGCCGCACGTCGTGACCGGCCGCCCGCAGGCGTTCCCGAATCTCCTGGACGAGCCAGGCACCGGTCAGATCGAGCTGGCGCAGATCGCCCGGGCGGATGATCACCACCGCACCCGCCGGCGGCGAGAGCGCATCGAGCGCCGGCTCCATGTCGGCCGCATGGTCCACGGTCCATTCACCGTCGAGCAGGACGATGAAATCCCCGTCGGCGGACTGCACGCGCAGCCCCGGCCTGCTCTCGTCCTTGTCACGAGTCCGGTTCATGGCCCTGAATATAACAGGAAACCCGACACGGCCGACGCCGGTCCGGCCGTCCCGGTATCATCGCCAGAATCAGGGTTGAAGCGCGAGCTTGCGCAGGTGCAGCAGGGAGGTGTCGATGGCCTCGTCGAGATAGCCGCCGTAGAAATCGACGGTGGTGATGCCGACCAGGCGCGGCGCCAGTTCACGGCCTTCGCTGTCGAGGAAGACCACGGTGGGCGAGAGCGTGGCGGCATAGCGCTGCGCCAGATCGATGGCCTCGATGGGGCGGCCGTCGAAACCGGTGAGCAGGGTCTCGTCGGATTCGATCTCGACGATGATGACCCGATCCGTGTAGTCGCCGCTGCGCAGCATGGGCTTGAGGAACTCCTCGCGCACGACCATGCAGTAGGGGCAGTGCTCGCTGGAGAACATCACCAGAATCGGCAGGTTGCGCGCGCGGGCCTCGGCGCCCAGGGCCTGCAAATCGGTCACGCGGGGCACGCTCACCGGATCGGCGGCACCCAGCAACAGGGGCAACAATAGCAGGATGGGCAGCAGTCGGCGCAACATGGGACGGATGGTCTCGGGAATTGATGTATTATAGGCTTCGAGTCGGGGGACGGCGACCGGTTCCCTTTTATTCCCTTTTCCGCACCCAACGGCAGCCCGCATCATGTCCGATACCCTGCGCATCGCCACCCGCAAGAGCCAGCTCGCCCTGTGGCAGGCCGAATACGTGCGCGACCGGCTCATCGAGCTCAACCCCGAGCTCGAGGTGGAACTGGTCACCTTCACCACCCAGGGCGACAAGATCCTCGACACCCCGCTGGCCAGGGTGGGCGGCAAGGGCCTGTTCGTGAAGGAACTGGAGAACGCCATGCTGCGCGGCGAAGCCGACATCGCCGTGCACTCCATGAAGGACGTGCCGGTTGAGCTGCCCGACGGCCTGCACCTGGCCGTGATCTGCCCGCGGGAGGACCCGCGCGACGCCTTCGTCTCCAACCATTACGAACGCCTGGACGAGCTGCCCCAGGGCGCGCGCCTGGGCACCTCCAGCCTGCGCCGCCAGTGCCAGCTCGCCGCCCTGCGGCCCGATCTGGACATCGTCAGCCTGCGCGGCAATGTCAACACCCGCCTGCAGAAGCTCGACGACAACGACTACGACGCCATCATCCTGGCCACCGCCGGTCTGGTGCGCCTGGGCTTCGACGATCGCATCCGCGAGCATCTGTCGCCGGAGACCTGCCTGCCGGCCATCGGCCAGGGGGCGGTCGGCATCGAGTGCCGCGTCGACGACGACTGGGTGCACGAACTCATCGCCCCCCTCGGCGACGACGACACCACCACCTGTGTGCGCGCCGAGCGGGCCTTCAACCACCGCCTGCAGGGCGGTTGCCAGGTACCCATTGGCGGTTATGCCATCCTCGATCACGGCGTGATCCTGCTGCGCGGCATGGTCGGGGCGGTGGACGGCTCCGAAATCGTCCACGGCGAGATTGCCGGCCCGCCCGAGGACGCCGAATACCTGGGACGGGTGCTGGCCGAGGATCTGCTCTCCCGCGGCGCCGACCGCCTGCTGGAGGCACTGCATGCCGGATGAGCCGGCCGGCCTGCGCCTGCTGGTCACCCGCCCGGCCCGCCCGGCCGAAGCCCTGGCCCGAAGCCTGCGCCAAGCGGGCCACCGCCCCGTGGTCCTGCCGCTCATCGAAATCCGTCCGCTGGATTTCCGCGCGCCCGAATTCCGCGCCGGCGACATCCTGATCTTCGTCAGCCCCAGCGCCGTCCGGCACGGCCTGCCGCGCCTGGCGCCCCTGCCGACCGACGTGGTGCTGGCCACGGTGGGCAAGGGCACCGCCCGCGAGCTCGAAACCGCGCTCGGCCGGGCGCCCGACATCTGTCCCCGCGCGCGTTTCGATTCCGAGGCCCTGCTGGCCGAGCCGGCGCTGGCGGAGGTGGCCGGCCGGCGCGTGTTCATCGTGCGCGGCCGCGGCGGGCGCGAGACCCTGGCCCGAGTGCTGGCCGAACGCGGTGCAGAAGTGCGCTATCTCGAAGCCTACGAGCGCCGACCGCTGGCGGTCGCCGACACCCTCAACCGCCTGCTGGAAGACGCCGCGCTGGATGCGATCCTCGTCACCTCCCGCGAAATCCTCGATCACCTGCTCGCGCAGACCGAAAGCCGCAACCGTGAGCGCCTTTTCGCCCTGCCGCTGCTGGTCATTCACCCCCGGCAGGCCGAACGCGCCCGCCAACTCGGCTTCCGGCGCATCCTGACCGCGACCGACGGCAGCGATGGCGCTATCATGGCAGTCCTGGAACGCATGGAATCTCCCGCATGAGCGACAAGCCCGACGACAAGCCGGCCGACACCCCGGAAACGGCCCCGGACGACATGCCACCCGAAAGCCTGCCACCACCCGGGACGGAATCACCGGAAGCCTCCGAGCCGGAACAGGTCGAACCGGCGCCCGCCCCTGCCCGGCCCCAGACCGCCGGCCGCCTGGGCGTCGTCATCGGCGTCCTCGCCCTGCTGCTGGCCCTGGCCGGCCTCGGCGGGGCCTGGCAGTTGTGGCGCCTGCAGCAGGATCTCGCCGGCCGTATCAGCGGCCTGGCCAGCGATACCGAGGCCCGCTTCGGCGAACTCGCGGGCAGCCTCGAGGCCCTGCGCCGCCAGGACGAGGCCCTGCGCCAGCAGATCGCCGCCGTGCAGTCGGAGCAGAAGAACGTGGCCGACGCCCTGAGCGAGCTGCTGCGCCGCTCGGCCCATCTGCAGAAGCAGTGGCTGGTGGCCGAGGCCCGCTATCTCATCCGTCTGGCCGGCCAGCGCCTGAGCCTGACCCGGGACGTGCAGACCGCCATCACCGCCCTGCGCGCCGCCGATCGGCGCCTGCAGGAAGTGGGCGATCCGGCCATCCTGCCGGTGCGCAAGGCCCTGGCGGGGGACATCGACGCCCTCGAACAGGTACCCATGCCCGACGTCACCGGCATGGCCCTGAAACTCGGCGCCCTGATCGCCGACGTGGATCGCCTGCCCCTGATCCGCAAGCCTGACAAGGAGCCGGCCGATACCGGCGCCGACGCGCCGGCCGACGGCAAACCGGTCGACGACTGGCGTGATCTGCCGGCCGCCATGTGGTCCGATCTGAAGAAGCTGATCATCATCCGCCAGCACGAAGGCGGCGTGAAACCCCTGCTCTCGCCGGAACAGCATTTCTTCCTGGTGCAGAACCTCAAGCTGCAGCTCGAGCAGGCGCGCCTGGCCCTGCTGCAGGGCAACCGCGAACTGTGGCGCGAGAGTCTGGACACGGCCCGGCAGTGGCTCGAGACCTGGTTCGACAAGGACGATGCCACCACCCGCCACCTGCTCGACAGCCTGCAGCAACTGGCCACCATCGACATCGCCCCCGCGCTGCCGATGCCCACCCGCAGCGAAGCGGCCATTGCCGAATACCTGACCCGCACCGACACCGGCGCGCCGGCGGAGATGTCGCCATGAGGCTCCTGTTCGGCCTGCTGCTGGTGCTGATCCTCGGCGTGGTGGCCGGCCTGCTGGCCTACCAGGATCCGGGCTATGTGCTCATCGGCCGCGGCAACACCACCATCGAAACCACGCTGTCCCTGTTCATCGTGCTGCTGGTCGCGGTGTTCGTGGCCGGCTATTTTCTTGTGCGCCTCATCGTGCGCACCTGGCGCATGCCGGAACGCCTGCAGCGCTGGCGGGCCGAACGGCGGCGGCGACGGGCCCGGCGCGAGCTGCGCCAGGGACTCATCGAACTGGCCGAGGGCAACTGGCGCAAGGCCGAGCGCGTGCTGGTGCGCCACGCCGACGACAGCAGCACGCCCCTGCTCAACTACCTCTCCGCCGCACGCGCCGCCCAGAAGCAGGATGCGCCGGAACGGCGCGATCACTACCTGGCCCGCGCCCTCGAATCCATGCCCGACGCCGACGTGGCCGTGGAGCTGACCCAGGCCGAACTGCAACTGGCCCACGGTCAGCTCGAACAGGCCCTGGCCACCCTCGAGCATCTGCGCACCATGGTGCCCAACCACAGCCACGTGCTGCTGTTGCTGGCCCAGGTCTACGAACGCCTGCAGAGCTGGAACGAACTGCGTGATCTCCTGCCCCGGCTGCGCAAGCACAAGGTACTCGACGACAGGGCGCTGCACGATCTCGCGGTGCGGATCTGGCGCGCCCTGCTGGCGCAGACCATCGACAAGGGCGATGCTGCCGCCCTGCAGGCCTTCTGGAAACGGGTGCCGAAGGATCTGCGCGGCGATCGCGGGCTGCTCACCGACTACATCCACGGCCTGATCCGCCTCGGCGAGCACGACCAGGCCGAGCAACGGCTGCGCGAGGCCATCGCGCACCACTGGGATCCCGAATGGGTCCGTCTCTACGGCGAACTCGAGACCGGCCACCCCGAGCGACAGCTCGCCACCGCCGAAGGCTGGCTCAAGGGCCACGAGAACCATCCCGTCCTGCTGCTGACCCTGGGCCGCCTCTGCCTGCGCAACCAGCTCTGGGGCAAGGCCCGTTCCTACCTGGAAGCCAGCCTCGGCAGCCAGCCCCTGCCCGAGACCTACCGCGAGCTGGGCCAGCTGCTCGAACGGCTCGGCGAACACGAGGCCGCCGCCGAGGCCTTCAAGCAGGGCCTGCTGCTGGCCACCGGTCAGGACGGGGAGAACCTGTCCACCGCCCCCATCGTCAGCGAACACCTGCCGCAACGGATTGCTTCGTGAAACTAGCACGCCGGTTCGCCCTGCTCCTCTCCCTGCTCATTCTGACCACGCCGGCGTTCGCGGCGGACGAGACCACTGCGGCCGAAACACCCACCGGCGAGCCGCCCTCGCGCATCAAGCTGCAGCTCAGCCTGGAGGCGGACCGCCAGACCCTGGAGAAGCTGCAGCAGGAAGTGGCCCGCAAGACGGCCGAATCCGGGCGCCTGGGGCGCGAGATCGAGCGTTACCGCGAAGCCATCGAACGTCTGCAGAAACGCATCGACACCGCGAAACGGGCCAACCGCCCTGTGGCCGCACTCGAGCAGGAGCTCGCCGATCTGCAGCTCAAGCAGAAGACGACCCGTCTGTCGGCCGAAACCCTCCTGCAGGAAACCGAGAGCATCAAGGACCGGATCGCCAGCCTGGAGAAGCAGATTGCGGCGGCCGAATCGATCCTGGGCTCGCCTGAAGAGGAACTCCCGCCCGCCCCCGAGGCCGAAAAGCCCCCGGCGACGTCGGAGGAGACCGGCGCCCCCGCCATCCCGGGCATGCCCCCCATGCCGGCGAAGACAGCGCCGCCGACCGGCGCCGACAAACAAGCTGTCCAGTTGCGGCCGGAGCAGATCGAAGCGGCCAAGGTCGCACGGGAGAAATCCCTCGCCGCGCGCAAGGCGGAACAGGACGTGGTGCGCTTCGTGGAGCGGCGCACCGCCCTCAAGGCCCAGATTGCGGCCATCGAGGAACAGATCGCCACCGAGCAGAATACCCTGCACGAGATGTCCCTGCTCGAAACCGAACTGAAGAAACGACTCACCGAGGCCCGGCGCAAGGGTGACAGCCGGGCCGTCGCCGACCTGCAGGCCGAACTGAAGAAGATCGATCAGACCATCGCCCGGGTGCAGAAGAGCCATCTGCGCAGTCAGGAAACCCTGCGCAAGCTCAAGGCTTCGCTGGCCCGGCTCGATCAGGAAGAGGAACAGTACGTGGCCGCCGCCGAGCGGCGGCGCGCCGAGGCCGAGGCCGCTCGCCGCGAGAGCGTCTGGCTGCAGAGCCCGCTGCATCCGCGCAACGTCCTCGCCTGGCTGGAGGAGCGCGGCCCGCGGCTGCTCATGGTCGTTGCCCTGATCGTGCTGCTGCTGTTCCTGTCGCGGCTGTCGATCACGACCATGGTGCGCTACTGGACCCGGCGCCTGCGCGAGGAGAAGAAGTCCTTCGGCCGGGTCAACCGCCTGGAGACCCTCGGCGCCGGTTACGACGCGGTGATGCGTTTCATCATCCTGGTGGGCGGCACCTTCATGCTGCTGGAGGAGGCCGGCATCGATCTCAACGCCCTGCTCGGCGGCGCCGCCATCATCGGTGTGGCCCTGGCCTTCGGCGCCCAGAACCTGATCCGCGACTACTTCAACGGCTTCATGATCCTGCTCGAGGACCAGTACGAACTGGGCGACCTGGTCACCATCGGCCCGGTTACCGGCACCGTCGAGCGGGTCAACATGCGCACCACCGTGTTGCGGGATCTGGAGGGCAAGGTGCACTTCATCCCCAATTCCAACGTCAACCAGGTCACCAACAGCACCTACAAGTGGGCCAATGCCCTGTTCGACATACCCATCCCGCTGGATCGCCGGGTGGATCCCGTGCTCGATCTGATCCGCGAGGAAGCCGAGGCCCTGTACCGCGATCCCGAATGGGGCAGGGACATCCTGGCCGAGCCGGAAATCCTCGGCGTGGATCGCTTCGGCCCGGCGGCGGTCTACATCAAATTCCTGCTGCGCACCCGGCCCGACCGCAAGTTCCCGGTGCGGCGCGAGATGCTGCGCCGGCTCAAGAACCGCTTCGACAACGAGGGGATTCCTTTGCCGGACCAGCGTTGTCTTGTGCCCGCAACCTCCGCACGATAGTCGCCTGCAAGTCAGAAGTGCCTGAGCACAAAGTACTCGATGTCCGTCTCCAGAAACAGGATGGCACGGGCCCGGTCCAGGCCGATGTCCAGTCGCTCGTCACCACAGACGATGCGCAGATACGGTTCAACATGCCGTTCGTTTCCACACCCGCCTCCATTGACACGCTCGATGGTGCATTCACATTGCCAGAGGCGACTGCTCACCCCCTGTGGCGACTCCGTGACCGGCCGCATGCCACCGGATCTCACAAACTGGCGGATCTCCCGCAACACGGTCAGCAACATGCGCGCACTTACGGCATTGAGCCGGAAGTGATCCCCGGATCCTTGCGACCTGTCGGCAAGGGGCATGTCATCCTGGAGAACCTCCAGAAAGGGTTCACCGTCCTTGCGCAATTCGATCAGTGAATACCTGAGCGGACGATCGCCCCCATCATCGTACGCCGATGGACGGGTTTCGTTCGGTTTCATGTCGTGCTCCGTTTCGTGCTCACGGGCTGTCACCCGCACACGAAATCGGACCACACCAACGGAAAAGGTGCCCCGCCCCGCCTGTCCCCCCGCGCCAGAATACCGGCCGGGGGCGACAGGGGAATGGAGGTGTATCGGGATCAGGGATTCGCCATGAACCGGCGCACATGGGTGTGCCAGTTCTCTAAGTTCGCTTCTCTGCCAATCTGCATGCCCACCGAGGCAAAGAAATTGCCCGAGGCATCCGGTTTGCTAAGGCTCAGGTTTCCGTAGCTGGTATAGTGGATGTGAAATGGGATACTGACAATTTCCTCGATCGGTTGCCATCCTGTATTGACATCGTAGCGACTGGCCAACACGCCGCTGTCGTCATGCCACACCACCATCAGGTTTCCGCTCTCGTCGAGGTTCAAATTCAACGGGAACCGCAAAAGACCAAAGCGACCGGTCAACAGGGTCTTTGGTCCATCCCATGTCGTCGCGCCGGCATCGCGCCGGACGACCATGGGAAAATCCGTTTCCGAGGCAATCCCGTTCCAGGCAATGGCCATGTCGCCGTCGGCGTTGACGTCGAGCGCCAACTTGTCACCGATCATCTTGTACGTTGACGTGAGCGTGTATGTAAACACTTCCTCGGCCGCGCCCCAGGTTCCGCTGGTTGCGTCGAAACGGGCCGTGTACACGAAGCTGTCGCGCGTGGTACTGGCATCGAGATCGTTTCGCTGCAACCAGGCCGCATACACATTGCCGACGCCATCCACATCGGCCGCAATATGAACATTAGTGCCATAAAGAAAGTTGAGACTTTCGCCTATTTTCTTGGTATCCGAAATCGCCACCGGTGCACTCCAGGCGGGGCTCGCCGAAGGATCGAATCGGCTGGCATAGACGGTGACATCATACATACTGTTTGCGTCAAGCGGACCGACCTCGACCCAAAAGGCCATGCCTCGGCCATGCTCGTCCATTACCACAAAAGGCTTGCGCAAACTCACACCGCTGGCGATGTTCGCAATGGTT
>JALVBM010000303.1 GCA_027010665.1 Chromatiales bacterium | reverse complement strand
GCACCTGCCCGGAATATCGTGCGTCCAGGCAGACCTTATTTGTTCGCAGGGCCCATGATTGTCGCCACCGGCCAGACGTGCCATGAATGATGTTCGCCATCAGCACCTGCTCGAAGCACTGAAACACCCGGTGCTGCAGGACGAGTTCGCCGCCCTGATCCTGGTGGTCGACCGGCACGGCCGCATCGTCAGTTTCAACCGTGCCTGCGAGATGGTCAGCGGCTATGCCGAATCCGAAGTGCGCGGTCGGCATTTCGACTTTCTGCTTCCCGACGATCAGCGCCAGAACGTCCATCAGGTCTTCGATACCCTTGTCCATCAGGGCGCCCTGACCAACTACGCCAATGCCTGGATCGACCGGGACGGACGGGAGCATTTCATCCAGTGGTCCAACACGGTGCTCCGGGACGACGACGGCGCCACGGCATACGTGATCGCCACCGGCATCGATGTCACCCGTTACCGGGAAACCTCGCGCAACTGGATCGATGCCGACAATCGCTATCGTTCCCTGGTGGAAATCAGCGCCGACATCATCTGGGATACCGATGCCAACGGTGTCTACCGGTACGTCAGTCCCCGGGTCCGTGAGGTGCTGGGCTATGCCCCGGAGGAAATCATCGGTCAACCGGTCGACGCGTTCATGTACGACAAGACCGAAATCCACCACCTCCATGCGTATCTCCGGCAACCCGCGATCCGGCGCGAAGGCTTTCAGCACTTCATCAACCGCCGTCGCCACAAGGCAGGGCACGAGGTCATTCTTTCCTGTTCCGGCACACCCTATTTCGACATGCACGGCGAACTGCTCGGTTTTCGCGGCACCTCGCGCGACATCACCGAACTGCATCGCATGGAACAGCGTCTGCGGGCGAGCGAGCAGCGCCTTCGCCTGAGCCAGCACTTTGCCCACATCGGCACCTGGGACTGGCACATCGAAAGCGGAGAGCTGTTCTGGTCCGAGGAAATCTGGCCCATCTTCGGCCAGCAGCGCGAAACGTTCGAACCCACCTACGACAACTTCCTGGCCACCGTGTACCCCGAGGATCGGGACCGTGTGCTGACGGCCATCGAATGCTGCCTGGCCGACGGCGAGCGCTACGACGTGGAGCATCGGATCCGGTGGCCGGATGGCAGCGTGCACTGGGTACGCGAAATCGGCAACGTACAGACCGATGACGACGGCCGACCGACGCGCATGCTCGGCGTGGTCATGCCCATCGACGAGCGCAAGCAGGCCGAGCAGCGGCTGCTGGCCTCGGAGCGCCGTTACCGTTTCCTGGTGGAGAACGCCGCCGATGCCATTGCCATGCTCGACGAACGGGCCAACATCCTGGAGGTGAATCAACGGGCCTGCGATCTGTTCGATCGCACGCGCGACGCGCTTCTCGGCACCCCGCTCTGCCACTACAGCCCGGCAGGCTGCCAGGATCGACACCAGGGTGTCTTCGAACGCATCGTCCAGGCCGACACCCCCGTGACCGAGGAAATCCGGATCCGGACCCCGGATGGGCGCGCGATCCCCGTGGAACTGCGCGCCGCCCGGCTGTCACTGGCGCAGGGGAGCCAGATCCAGGTCATCCTGCGCGACATCAGCGAACGCCGGGCCCAGGAAGAAGCCCGGCTCCGGCAGGAAAAACGCCAGCGCAATGCCCTGGTGCGCGAGGTGCATCACCGCATCAAGAACAACCTACAGGGCATTCTCGGCCTGCTCCGCCTGCAGGTCAGGGAGTGCGACGATCCCCGACAGCTCATTGAGAACGCCATCAGCCAGATCCAGTCCATCGCGCTGGTCCACGGCATTCACGGCCAGCGTACCGACGGCCAGCTGCATCTGTGTGAAATGCTGCCGGCCATCATCGATGCCCTGACCCTGCACGAATCCCGGCATCAGGGCCACGAACTGTACATGGACATCGATCATCCCCTGGCCGTGCAGGAATCCGAATCCGTCGCCCTGGCCCTGATCCTCAACGAACTGCTCACCAATGCCAGCAAGCACGCCGATGCGCCGGAACGCCCCCTGTCGATCCGGCTCACGACCTGTCAGGACACCGGCAAGATCCGCATATTCTCCCCCGGCGCGAGACTGCCCGACGACTTCGACTTCGCCCGGTGTCTGGGTTGCAACACCGGACTGGAACTGGTGCGGGCGCTGCTGCCGCAAAAGGGCGCCCGTCTGGTCCACACACAGCTTGCCGACGGGGTCCGCACCGAACTGGACCTGTACCCGCCGGTCGTGCAACGCGGCGCCGGCGATGATCAACCCCCGACCGAATCCCATGTTCCCCCCGAAACCCTGACAGGAGAGGTGTCATGACAGCCCGGATACTCATTGCCGATGACGACCGCCTGGTGCTGGCCACCGTCAGCAAGACCCTGCGCCAGGCCGGGCACACGGTCTTCGAAGCCAGCGATGGCGAGGAGGCCCTGAAACAATGCCTCGAACAGCAACCCGATCTGGCCATTCTCGACATCCGCATGCCCGGGCTCGATGGTATCGAGACGGCGCGACGGCTGCAGGAAGCCAGCGGCACGCCCTTCATGATTTTCTCGGCCTATGGCAACGACGACTACGTGCAACAGAGTATCGAGCTCGGCACGCTGGGCTACCTGGTCAAGCCCCTCGACCCGGAACAGATCCTCCCGGCCGTGGAAGCCGCCCTGGTCCGGGCCCGGGAGTTCCGGCAGCTGCAGGCCACCACCACCCAGTTGCAAACGGCCCTCGACGGCAACCGCACCACCAGCATCGCCATCGGCCTGCTGATGGAGCGCTTCCACCTGGACCGCGCCACCGCCTTCGAAAAACTGCGCCGCCATGCCCGTTCACACCGGCGCAAACTGGCCGACGTTGCCGAGGAACTGGTCCACAGCAACGAGCTGCTCAACAGCATCGATA
>JALVBM010000302.1 GCA_027010665.1 Chromatiales bacterium | reverse complement strand
ATAATTTTTGCCCTCTCCGGGCCTATAGCTCAGTTGGTTAGAGCAGGGGACTCATAATCCCTTGGTCCCAGGTTCGAGTCCTGGTGGGCCCACCATAAAATCAGTGGCAAGGGGCGAGGGACGAGTGTCGAGGAAAGGCGGGGTTATTCCGCGTTACTCGTTGCTTGGTGTTCCGAAGCCACCTGCACTGTTTCTGAAAAATCCCTGCAGCAGGCAGGTCGGTCTTTCAGGCCGACATGAACCGGAGCCTCCATCTGGAGTTACCCCGCTTCAGTGGACAATTCCACATTTGGGGCCTGAACCCCGCCCTTGCGCTATACCCATTATGGGTCCTACATTACCCACAATGGGTAATCTGACAACAACAAAGCGCTCCCGGCCGGCACGCCGCAAGTCGGCTGGTGATACTACTGTGCCCACCAGCCTTGCCAACGCCCTGTTCCCTGCCACCCAGCAGCGGGTGCTGGCCCTGCTGTTCGGCGAACCTGAGCGCAGTTTCTACACGTCTGAACTGGTCGAAAACATCGGTGCCGGTTCCGACGCCGTCCAGCGCGAGCTCAAGCGCCTTGCCGAGAGTGGCATGGCGACTGTCACGCGAATCGGCAACCAGAAGCACTACCAGGCGAACCCCGACTCGCTCGTGTTTACAGAACTATGTGATCTTGTAAGTAAGCTATGAAGAAGCAATCGCCACGAGGTGCAACAAATTGGCGCCCCATCAACCTATAGCAGTTGGCGAACGCGTCAACCTGCGGCAGCGGCCGTGGCGGGTGCTAAGCAAGTGCGTCCTGACCGCAGAGACCGAACTCTTCGAGCTGGAATGTCTCGATGGAGAGACTCCACGCACCTTGACTGTTGTCGTCCCCCCTGATTCACTCACGCCCCTGCCCAATGAGTCGCTTGCCTACGGTAGCACGGGTCTGGATGCCTATACACCTTGGGTGCAACTGCATCGCCTGATCGGTGCCACGCTCACGCGCGAGACGACCCTTCTCTCTGGCGCCCGTTTTGGACGTGTATCTCTGGAAGCCTATCAGCTCGCGCCCGTATTGCGCCTGCTCAGTCAGCCACGCCCGCGGCTACTGATCGCTGACGACGTGGGCTTGGGCAAGACCATCGAGGCAGGCCTGGCGCTGCTCGAACTCATGGCACGAGGCCGTGCCGAGCGCGTGCTGGTGGTAGCGCCGCCGGGATTGTTGCGTCAGTGGCGCGATGAACTGTTCGAAAAGTTCGGCTTGCAGTTCACTTTGATCGAAAATGCCTCTGGCCTGGCCCAGGTGCAAAGTGATCTGCCCGCCGGCGTGAACCCCTGGGATGCATTGCCGCGGGTTATCACGTCGATCGACTATCTCAAGAAGGACACGGTGCACAGCCGCGCCCTGCGCAAGCGCTGGGACATCGTGATCGTTGACGAGGCTCACGCCCTGGCCGAGGCCGGCACTCCGCAGAACCCCTATCGTACTCAACGCACCCGGCTGGGCCTGGCGCTGCAACAAAGCACCCGAGGTCTGGTTCTGCTCACCGCCACGCCCCACAACGGCTATCCGCATGCATTTCGCTCGCTGATTGTGCTCGTTGAGCCAACCCTGGCCACCTTTGAGGGAAGCCCGGAGGATATCCGCCGGCGCGTCGGCAGTGCCATGATCCGCCGCCTCAAGCCCCAAATCGTGCGCCACCGCGAGGACGGCATGACAGAGCGCGTGTTTCCGGAGCGGCATGTCGAGGGGATCCCGGTTTCCGTCGCAGGCAAGGATCAGGAGATTTTGCGCAAGGTAGCGGCCTATTGCGCCCGCACGGCGCGTTCTGTAAGCCAGGCAGAGGATGCCGAGCTCATTACCTTCGCCATGCAGATTGTAAAGAAGCGCGCCCTTTCCAGCCGCCGGGCGCTCATCAACACCATCGAACACCGCCTCGACGCACTGCGCAAGGCCGAAGAAGAGGCCCCCCCCACCCGGGCCGAGCTGCGTGACTACCAAGCCGACCTGCCCCTCAACGAGTCGGCGGCCGAGCGCACCGCCCGGCGCATCCTGCGCTCGGCCATCCCGAAGGAGGAACGGCGCCGCAAGGCCGAGTTGCGCTCGCTGAATGCCTTGCGCAAGCTGCTCAAAGGTTGCAAAGGGCCGGACCCCAAGATCGCTGCCCTGTTACAGACCTTGCAAGACATCCTGCATCAGGACCCGGAAGCCAGGGTCATCGTGTTCACCGAGTATCTGGACACCCTGGAGGCCGTCCACGAAGCGCTCGAAGAACATACGGATCTCGCCGGCAAGGCCGTGATCCTGCGCGGTGGCATGAGCGCGCGGCAGCGCGAGCGGGTGCAGCAGCGTTTCGAGGAACCGGGCATTCACTTCCTGCTGGCCACCGATGCCGCCAGCGAGGGGTTGAACCTGCAGCGCCGCTGCCACCGTGTGGTTCACGTCGAGCTCCCCTGGAACCCCAACCGCCTGGAGCAGCGCAACGGCCGTGTCGACCGCTACGGTCAGACCCGCAACCCGGAGATCCGCTATCTCTTCTATCCCGACAGCCCCGAGGACGACGTCCTGCATCGCCTGGTGGACAAGATCGAGACCATGCAGCAGGACCAGGTTTCCACACCGGACATCCTTGGCGTGCTGCAGGGCCGGGGCAATATCGAGCAGGGCCTAGTGGCCCTGGACCCGGAAGCCGAGGACGTGGAGACGGCCAAGGGGACGCTGCTCAAGCTGTTCGAGGATCGAACCCAGGAGTTCATCCGCGACGTGCAGCCGCTGATCCTGGTGGCGGCCGGCATGCAGAAAGAGCAGCAGCAGGCGCTGTTCGGCGCGCTTAACAGCGCCGACGCCCTGCTTGAGGACGACGCCGCCCTGGAGGAGGCCGTCCGGGCGATCCTTGGCGCTGCGGCCTTCGCGCCCACTGAGCGCCCCCACGTCTATCGCATCACCGTGCCGCTGGCC
>JALVBM010000301.1 GCA_027010665.1 Chromatiales bacterium | reverse complement strand
CCGTCGATGATTCTCACCCCGAACCCGAAGGCTTCGAGCACCTGCACCGCGGCAGCCGCGGTCCGGGCTTCCAGCGTATGGCCGAGACAGCCAATCAGCAGTCCCACGGTTTGTGCCGATGCTTCGGCCCGCCGGGTGCGAATCCGGTCTGCGTCTTTCAACGGTGGCAGCAGGCGAACCGCCTCGTCGAGCCCCAGCAGACGCAGCAACCCAAGCCTTCGCACGAGGCCCAGCAAGCCGCTGCGTTGCAACCGGCGCAGGCCGCCATGCAACCGGCGCATGGCCGTCGGCGATCCCAGCCAGCGCAGCGCCAGCCGTTGGCGGAAACCGTTATTCGCCATGTCCGGCAGTTGCCGCCCCGCGTCCATCAGGCGCTCGAAGGCCACGCCCGCCGGGCAGACCCGTTCGCAGCGCCGGCAGCCGAGACAGTTGTCGAGATGCCGGCGCAGGATCGCATCGGGCACGAGCGCGCCCTGGGCCACGCCCTGCAACAGGGCGATGCGCCCGCGCGGTGATTCGGTCTCGTCCAGGCTTTGCCCGTAGGTGGGGCAGTGGGGCAGGCACAGGCCGCACTTCACGCAGCGATCGGCCAGGGAGAGAACTTGCTCGGAAATGGACAACGGCGTCGGAACTCGCGGCGGAGAGGGAAAGGAAAGCGTATAATTCTAGCCCATTTTTCGCTCGTCCCTTCGCTTTGGGAATGTCCATGGCCTTTTATCGTCATCACGTCTTTTTCTGCACCAACGAGCGCACCGATGGGGAGCCCTGCTGCGCCCGCTTCGGGGCCCGGGCCATGCGCGACTACATGAAGGCCCGGCTCAAGGAAGAAGGCCTGCACGGTCCCGGCCGGATCCGCGTCAACACGGCCGGCTGCCTGGGCCGCTGCGAGCTCGGCCCGGTGGTGGTCGTCTATCCCGACGAGACCTGGTACACCTGGGTGGACCGGGAGGACATCGACGAGATCATCGAGCGCCATCTCAAGCAGGGCGAGGTGGTCGAGCGCCTGCAACTGTAGGCCCGCCATGGCGAAAACCTTCACCCTGCCGGGCCCGGTCGGCCCCCTCGAAGCCGTCCTCGATGGCGCCGATATCGGCGAAGACGAAGCCGCCCCGCCGGCCATCGGTGTGGTCTGCCATCCCCACTCCCTGCACGGCGGCAGCCTGAACAACAAGGTGGTCTACATCCTGGCCCGGACGTTCGTCGAACTGGGCGTGCCCACCCTGCGCTTCAATTTCCGCGGCGTCGGCCGCTCCGCGGGCGAATACGATGCCGGCCGGGGCGAGCAGGCCGATCTGGCCGCCGCGGTCGCCTGGCTGCAGGAGCGCTGTCCCGGGTCGCCCCTGTGGCTGGCCGGCTTCTCCTTTGGCAGCTTCGTCGCCTGGCAGGCCCATCGCGACGTCCACGCCACCCGGATGGTGCTGGTCGCCCCGCCCGTGAACCTGTTCGATTTCGGCCCGCCCCGCCCGGTCGACATCCCATGGTTCGTCATCCAGGGCGCCGCAGACGAAATCGTCCCCGCCGACGCCGTCCGCCAATGGGTCGCCACCCAGCCCAATCCCCCGCACTACATCGAACTCCCGGACGCCGGCCACTTCTTCCACGCCCGCCTCAACGACCTCCGGGAGTCGGTCAGCCGCTGGCTGACCGACAGGGCCGAGGAAAACCCCATGCGTGGCTCCGATCCGTAGGGTGC
>JALVBM010000300.1 GCA_027010665.1 Chromatiales bacterium | reverse complement strand
CCAAAATACAAACACTTATGCTTTATCCAAAATTCCCGATCAAAACGCTTGACAAAATATAAGAAACTGCTAATATAAGCGCCATCTGATTTAGTGTTTTGACTCCTCCATCCTCCTTATGGTGGTATTTCGGCGCGGTTGCCCCCTTTACCGCGCCTTTTTTTTGCCCGGAATCCGCCAGCCGGGCCGAAACAGCCATTTCTGCTGGGGTTATATTAAGGTATGTGCCCATCGGTACATTGCCCGTCGGAAGCGAACGGCTCCCGGTCCCCCGAATATCTTGTAACTTCTCCCTGATTCCAGTACCATTCCGCCTCTTTTTTCGAGCCGATTCAAAAAGTCTGGGACAAACGCATGAAAACCTTCAGTGCAAAGCCGGAAACCGTCAAGCGGGACTGGTACGTGATCGACGCCGAGAACAAGGTGCTGGGGCGCCTGGCCTCCGAAATCGCCCGCCGCCTGCGGGGCAAGCACAAGCCCGAATACACCCCGCACGTGGACACCGGTGACTACATCGTCGTGATCAACGCCGAGAAGGTCGCCGTCACCGGCAACAAGGAGTCCGACAAGCTCTACCATCACCACACCGGCTACCCGGGCGGTCTCAAGACCATCAGCCTGGACAAGCAGCGCCAGAAGCATCCCGAGCGCATCATCGAGGCCGCCGTCAAGGGCATGCTGCCCAAGAACCGCCTTGGCCGCGCCATGTTCCGCAAGCTGAAGGTCTACGCCGGCCCCGAACACAAGCACACCGCCCAGCAGCCCAAGCCGCTGGACATCTGAGTCAGGACAGGAAAACCATGGCAGATACCTACTACAGCACCGGTCGTCGCAAGAACTCCTCCGCGCGCGTCTACCTCAGCGCCGGCAAGGGCGACATCCTCGTCAACAACCGTCCCCTGGACGAATACTTCGGTCGTGAAACCGCCCGTATGGTCGTCCGTCAGCCCCTGCAGCTGACCGACAACGAAGGCAAGTTCGACATCAAGGTCTTCGTCCGCGGCGGCGGCAACACCGGCCAGGCCGGCGCCATCCGCCACGGCATCACCCGCGCCCTCATCGAATACGACGAGACCCTGCGCCCCATCCTCCGCCGCGCCGGCTACGTCACCCGCGACGCCCGCGAAGTCGAACGCAAGAAGGTCGGCCTGCACAAGGCCCGGAAGCGGCC
>JALVBM010000299.1 GCA_027010665.1 Chromatiales bacterium | reverse complement strand
CGGGGCGGCCCGCCGCCACCCGTTGAACACCCGCAGGAGAACATGCAGCCATGGCCCGTATTCTGATCGTCGACGATTCCCCCACCGAGATTCACGTGCTCACGGGAATGTTGCAGAAGAACGGACATCAGGTGGACGCGGTGGACAACGCCGAGGCCGGCATCGCCCGCGCCCGCGAGACCCGGCCGGATCTGGTGCTGATGGACGTGGTGATGCCCGGCATGAACGGCTTCCAGGCCACCCGCAGCCTGACCAAGGATCCCCAGACCCAGGACATTCCGGTGATCATCGTCACCACCAAGGATCAGGAGACCGATCGCGTCTGGGGCATGCGGCAGGGCGCGAAGGACTACATCACCAAGCCGGTGGAAGAAGCCGAGCTGATGAACAAGATCAACGCCGTGCTGGGTGGTTGATGAATGCCGTCATGGCCGAGACCCCGTATGAACTGCTTCGCACCATCGAACAGCGCAGCCGGGAACGGGCGCTCGGCCTGCCGCAGCAGATCGAGGTGCGCCGCACCTGGTCCGGGATCGGCTTCCGTTTCGGCGCGCATCATCTCGTCGCGCCCATGGGCGAGATTACGGAGATTCTCGAATACCCGTCCCTGACGCGGGTACCGAGCGCGCTGCCCTGGGTGCGGGGCATCGCCAACGTGCGGGGCAGCCTGCTGCCGGTCATGGACCTGAAGGGTTTCGTTACCGGCGAGCAGACCGAACTGACCCGGCGCAGCCGGGTGCTGGTGGTGCAGCGGGGCGATCTGCGCACCGGCCTGCTGGTGGACGAGGTGCTGGGCATGCGGCATTTCTTCGACGAGGAGAAGCTGCCCCGGGTCGACAGTCTGGACCCGGCCCTGCAGGATTTCGTCGAAGGCGCCTATCGCCAGGGCGAACAGGACTGGGGCGTGTTCAGCGTGGACAGGCTGGTCGACAATCCCCGTTTCCGGGAAGTGGCGGCCCAGGGCTGAGGCCGGGGGTCGAACCACGGGAGGAAAGCGGTCCCCGGCGGGCCGCCATTCATTATTACTCTTACAACGACACGATTGCGATGGCAGGAGCAGGACAATGAAGCTCGAAAAGAAAGCAGGCGGAACGGGCAACCGGACCATGATTTACCTGATGGTCCTTCTGGTGGCTTCGGTGGTCGCCATGGGACTGATGTATGGCCGGGTGGTCATGCTCGAGAACCAGGACCGCGAGTTCATCTCCCGTATCGGTGACCAGCGCGTGCTGGCCCAGGAGATCGCCAAGGACGCCCAGCTCGCCGCCCGCGGTCACCTGGACGTCTTTCCCCGGTTGCAACAGGAGCGCGACCGTTTCGAGAGCATCCTCAAGCAGCAGGAGCGGGTCATGCCGGCCGAGGGCCGCGGGGCCCTGAACCAGCTCAAGCAGGCCTGGGCGAAGATGCGCAAGGACGTGGACACCATCCTGCAGCGCCGGGAAGTGGTCTCCACCATGCGCGACTACATCGCCAACATCAACGAGCAGATCCCGACCCTGCTGGCCCTGTCGGACGAAGTGGTGGCGGCCATGACCGAGCAGCAGGCGCCACCGGATCAGATCTACATCGCCACCCGCCAGCTGATGCTCACCCAGCGTATCTCCACCAACGTGAACCGCGTGCTCGAGGGCGGCGAGGAAGCCATTACCGCCGCCGACCGTTTCGGGCGTGACGCCGCGCTGTTCGGGCGCGTGGTGGAGGACATGCTCAAGGGCAACAAGGCCATGGGCATTCGCAAGGTGAGCGATCCCACCTCCCGCGCCAAGCTGCTCGAGGTGCAGAAGCTGTTCGCCCAAATCCGCAAGCAGGTGAGCGGCATCCTGGAGAAGTCGCCGGGCATGTTCGAGGTCTCGGCCGCCGCCGACGACATCCTGCAACTCAGTAACCAGGTGCCGAAGCTGATCGAGAGCGTGAACGCGGCCTACCAGGCCACCCTGGACCAGCGTTTCGAACCCATGCTGGTCTACCTGTTCGCCGGCCTGGCCCTGGTGCTGGTGGTGCTGCTGGCCTATCTCTACCAGAAGGACTCCAAGCGCCGACTGGCCGAAATCGAGGAACAGCGGCGCCTGACCGAAGAGACCAATGCCGCCAACCAGGAGGCCATCCTGCGCCTGCTGGACGAAATGGGCGACCTGGCCGATGGTGACCTCACCGTGCAGGCCACGGTGACCGAGGACATCACCGGCGCCATCGCCGACTCCATCAACTACGCCATCGACGCCCTGCGCAACCTGGTGTCGGCGATCAACGACACCACCCAGCAGGTGTCCTCGGCGGCCCAGCAGACCCAGGCCACCGCCATGCATCTGGCCGAGGCGTCCGACCACCAGGCCCAGCAGATCACCGATGCCAGTACCGCCATCAACGAGATGGCCGTGTCCATCGAAGAGGTCTCCAACAACGCGGCCGAGCTGGCCGAAGAGGCGCAACGCTCGGTGGAAATCGCCGTGCAGGGTGCCGAAGCGGTGCAGAAGACCATCCACGGCATGGACAACATCCGCGAGCACATCCAGGAGACCTCCAAGCGCATCAAGCGCCTCGGCGAATCCTCCCAGGAGATCGGCGACATCGTGGAACTCATCAACGACATCGCCGAGCAGACCAACATCCTGGCCCTGAACGCCGCCATCCAGGCGGCCATGGCCGGCGAGGCGGGCCGCGGCTTCGCGGTGGTGGCCGACGAGGTGCAGCGCCTCGCGGAACGCTCCGGTGACGCCACCCGGCAGATCGAGGCCCTGGTGAAGGCGATTCAGTCCGATACTTCCGAGGCGGTGGCCTCCATGGAGAAGAGTACCGCCGAAGTGGTGGCCGGTGCCCAGCTCGCCCACGACGCCGGTCAGGCCCTCGAGGCCATCGAAACGGTGTCCAAGCATCTGGCCGAGCTGATTCAGCGGATTTCCGACTCCGCCCGCCAGCAGGCCAATGCGGCGACCAACATCTCCGACACCATGAACGTGATCCAGGAGATCACCACCCAGACCTCGGCCGGTACCAACGAGACCGCGGCGTCCATCGGCAACCTCGCGGAACTGGCCAACGAATTGCGCAACTCGGTCGCCGGTTTCCGTCTGCCCTGAGCGGACGGCGGCTGATCCGCGGGGACCCCGATGACGGTGGCAGCGCAGCAGGACAGGGCCGACAAGGTATGGGCGCGCAGGGATCTGGCGCCCATGGACGCCTACGAGTTCCGCCAGTGGAGCGAACTGCTGGAGGCGCGCACCGGGATCAGCCTGCCCGAGAAGCGCAAGAGCTTCCTGCTCAGCAATCTCAGCATCCGCATGCGCGAGCTGGGCTACCAGCGCTACCGCGACTATTTCCACTACGTGACGGACGGCCGCCGCGGGATGGTGGAATGGGAGATCCTGGTGGACCGGCTCACGGTGCACGAGACCCGCTTCTACCGCGATCCGACGGCCCTGCAGATGCTGCGCGAGATCTGGCTGGATCGCCTGCCGGCGAGCGAACGGCCCCACCAGCTGCGCATCTGGTCGGTGGGCTGCGCCACCGGCGAGGAGCCCTATTCCCTGGCCATGCTCGTCGACGATGCGCTGCTGACCCGGGGCGTGCGCGCCTACCCGGCCATCACCGCCACCGACATCAGCGCCGCGGCGCTGGCCACCGGCCGCGAGGGCATCTATCCCGCCAACCGGCTGGTGAACCTGCCCGAGGGTTTCCGCGGGCGCTACTTCCGCGACCTCGGCACCAACCGCTACCAGGTCAAGGACGCCCTGCGCGAGCGGGTGTGTTTCGCGCGCCTGAACCTGCTGCACCTGGAGCGCACCCCGCTCACCCCCATGGACGTCATCTACTGCCAGAACGTCCTCATCTATTTCAGGAAGCCCCAGCGGCAACGCATCCTCGACCGGCTGGTGGCGCACCTGCGCCCCGGCGGTCTGCTGGTGCTCGGCGCCGGCGAAATCACCGACTGGAGCCATCCCGAAACCGCCATCGTCGACTATCCCGGCACCCTCGTGTTCCGCCGGTCGGCGCCCCGGAGTGAGTCATGAAAACGGGCAACGAACTGGACATCAACACCCTCTCCTGGGTGAAGTCCGAAATCGACGAGACCCTCAAGCAGGCGCGTTCGGCCCTCGAGGCCTATGTGGAGGAGCCGGAGGACGAATCGCGCCTGCAGTTCTGCCTCAACTACCTGCACCAGGTGCGCGGCACCCTGCAGATGGTGGAACTCTACGGCGCGTCCATGGCCGCCGAGGAAATGGAGGCCGTGGTCCAGGCCCTGCTGGAGAACCAGATCAGCAACCGCGAGGACGCCTACGAGGTGCTGATCCGTGGCATCCTGCAACTGCCGGACTATCTCGAACACCTGCTCACCGGGCATCACGACATGCCCATGGTGCTGCTGCCGCTGCTCAACGATCTGCGCGCGGCCCGCGGCGAGGCCCTGCTGTCGGAGAACGCCCTGTTCACGCCGGATCTGTCCGTGCAGGCGCCGCCGCCGGCGGATCTGGCCGGCGATCTGCAGTCGCTGGCGAAGAAGCTGCGCCATCACTATCACCTGGGCCTGCTCGGCTGGTTCCGGGACCAGGACAGCCGCAGCAGCCTCAAGCGCATCGGCAAGGTCATCGAACAACTGCGCGAGGCGGCTGGCGAGCAGGAGATCAACCGCCTGCTGTGGGTGGCCGGCGGCCTGGTGGAGAGCCTGCGCAACGGCGGGCTCGACAGCTCGGTGTCGGTGAAGCTGCTGCTCGGCCAGCTCGATCGCCAGATCAAGCGCATCATCGACAACGGCGACATGGCCCTGGCCAGCGAGCCGCCCCACGAACTGCTCAAGAACCTGCTCTACTACGTGGCCACCTCCCAGTCGGCGGACGATCGCACCCGGGAAGTGAAGGAAGCCTTCCGGCTCGACGAGATCCTGCCCGATGCCCGTACCCTGGAGCACGCCCGCGCCGATCTGGCCGGCCCCAACGCCGAACTGCTGGGCACCGTCTCCTCGGTGCTGCTCGAGGATCTGGCGCGGGTCAAGGACACCCTGGACGTGCTCATGCGCCAGGAAAATCCGGAGGTGGAGGGCCTCAAGCCGCTGGTCGAGAGTCTCGAGCAGATGGCCGACACCCTGGGCATGATCGGCCTTGGGCTGCAGCGCCGCCTGCTGCAGGATCAGCTCGAGGTGCTGGCGCAGATGACCGAGGGCAAGCTGCCCCTGTCCGAGGACAACCTGATGGGCATGGCCACCGCCATGCTGTCGCTGGAGAACTCCCTCAAGGAGGCCAGCGTGGCCCGCGAGGCCAGCGAGGAGGCCGAAGCCGGCGAGGCGGGCGAGGCCGAACGCAAGCTGCGCGAGGCCGAGCACCAGCAGCTGCTCAAGACCGTCATCGAGCAGGCCGCCGGCGAGTTCGGGCATATCAAGGACGCCCTCAACGACTTCTCCCGCAACACCGCCACCGTGGAGGTGCTGCAAACCATTCCCGAATCGCTGGATCGCATCCGCGGCAGCCTGGCCATTCTCGATCTGGAGCGGGCCGCGGAACTGCTCGCCCGTTGCCGTGACTACGTGCGCGAGGAACTGCTGCCCAACCGCAAGCCACCGAGCGACGAGTCGCTCGACGTACTGGCCGACGCCATCTCTTCCATCGAATACTACCTGGAGTCCCTGGCCGGCAAGTGGGGCCATCCCGAGACCATTCTCGACATCTCCGAGAACAGCCTGCGCCGGCTCGATGCCCTGCGTGGCGCGCAGGAGGACGCCACGGTGCCGGATCTGGCCCAGCCCGACTTCGGCGAGCCCGACATCTCGCTGGTCACGGCCGCGCCGGAAGACGAGGACGACACCCTGGTCAACCTCGATGCGCCCGAAGAGGACACCCTGCAGAACCTGGTGACGCCGGCCAACGTCGAGGAAGAGCCCTCGCTGGAGATCGAGGGCGAGGAACTGTCGCTGGAGCTGAGCATGGACGACCTGTCCATGGAGGATCTGTCCCTCGAGCTCTCCCTGGACAGCGCAGCCGTGGATCTGGAGGGCGACGATGCGACCCTGCACGACATCTCCCTGGCCGATCTGGAGGCCTCGGGCCTGACCCAGATCAGCGGCGCCGGATTCACCCTCGACGAGGACGCGGACGACTCGCTGTCCATCACCCTGAACAACATCCCGCTGGCCGATGCGGTGACCGAGCCGCCGGAGACGGATTCGGCGGCGCCGGACGTCACCGAAATCCCCAGCGCCGAGGACGACACCCTGACCCTCTCCATCGAGGGTTTCGAGGACGAGGGCGAGGCCTCCAGCCAGGAACTGGACGCCCCGGCCGACGAGGAAATCCTCGCCGATGCACCGACCCTGACCCTGAACGTGTCCGGGGACGCGCTGCCGGCGGACTCCCTCGAACCCCTGGCCGGCGGCGACGATGCCGAGACCCTGATGATGGATCTGGCCGCCACCTACGGCGATTCGGTCAGCGCGCCGCCCACCGACGAGGTGGAACTGGTCGAGGCCGAGGCGTCGATCCCCGAGCCGCAGCCCGAAGACACGTCGCCCGCGGCGGGAAGCCCCGAAGCCGCGGCCGCCCCGGAAGCGGACGCAGCGGCGCCAGCGCCAGAGACAGAGACGCCCGAAGCGGGCGAGACTCCGCCGGCCAGCCCGGCGCCGATGGCCATGGAACTGCCGGAGGACATCGACGAGGAGATCGTCGAAATCTTCCTGGAGGAGGCGGAAGAGGAATACCAGAACATCAGTCGCCTGCTGCCCGCGTGGCAGGCCAACCCGCAGGACGAGGCGACGCTCAAGGATCTGCGCCGCGCCTTCCACACCCTCAAGGGCTCCGGCCGGCTGGTCGGCGCGAAGGACGTGGGCGAATTCGCCTGGGCCTTCGAGAACATGCTCAACCGCGTCATCGACGGCACCATCGAGGCCACGCCGGTGATGTTCGAGCTGCTGCAGCGGGCCCGCGAGACCCTGCCGGCGCTGTTCGAACTGTTCAAGCGCAACGCGGCCCCGCAACAGCCGGTGTTCGCCCTGATGGGGTATGCCGACGATCTGGCCCAGGGCAAGACGGTCGAGCTGCCGGCAGCCGAAACCGCCGGGGAATCGCCGGAGGCGGTGCCCGAATCCGGAGCGGAGGCCGAGCCGGCCGAAGCCGCCGAACCCGAAGCGCCGACACCCCTGCCCGACATCGATCCGGCCCTGCTCGACATCTACCGCAAGGAAGTGCAGACCCATCTGGATACCCTGCGGGAGTACCTGCGTGGCTGGGATGCCGGCAAGGAGCGGGCCGCAACCGATGCCCTGCTGCGGGCGCTGCACACCCTCACCGGCAGTTCCCGCACCACCGGGGTCGAGGCCATCTCCGGGCTGTGCGGCGCGTTCGAGCATTACGTGAAGGATCTGCAGGCGGCCGGGCGCCCCCTCGATGCCGAGGGTGCCAGCCTGCTGCAGGACGTGGTCAACTTCGTCAGCGAGACGATGCCCGTGCTCGATCAGCCCGGCGGCCAGATCGGCGACAACAGCCGGTTGTGCGAACGCCTGGACGCATTGCACGAGGCGCTGCGCGCGGAGCTGTCGGGCGCCAGCATCACCATGCCGGCACCCGAGACCCTGCCGGAGGCCCCGGCGGAGAGCGCGCCGCCGCCCCGGGACTACGACGAGGAACTGCTGGAGATCTTCATCGAGGAGGGCGAGGAGATCCTCGAGCAGAGCGACAACACTCTCATGGCCTGGCGCGAGAACCCGGACGATCGCGAGGCGCTCGAGGCCCTGCAGCGCCAGTTGCACACCCTCAAGGGCGGCGCGCGCATGGCCGGCGTGGTGGAGATCGGCGATCTCGGCCACAACATCGAGTCCCTGCTCACGGCGGTGGTCGATGGCCAGCTCGAATCCTCGCCCGCCATGTTCGATCTGCTGCAGCGGGCGCAGGATCGCCTGGTCGGGCTGCTGGAGGAACTCCGCGCCGGCCACCATCTCGAGCCGGCCGACGATCTGCTGGCCGAGGTGGACGCCATGCTCGGCCGGAACAGGGAGCCCGCGGCCGAATCCCCGGTGCCCGAACCGGCAGCGGCCGGCTCCGAGCCGGAAACCGCGCGCGATGACAGCCCCGAAGCCGGGGCCGACACGGAAGCCGCCGAAACCCCCACCCTCGAGCCGGCCGCCGGCGTGGATGCCGAACCCGAACCGGCCCCGGAGGCGATGCCGACAGAGGAACCGGAAGCCATCACCGTCGAGGCCGACGCATCTTCGATCCCGGAGACCGAAAGCCCCGAAGCCGAAGCCCCGGAGGCGGAGGCGGAACCGGAGCACTCGCTCGCGGCGGAAGCGCCCGGCCGGTCCGTCCCCGAAGCCGAAGCCCCGACAGTCGAAACGCAAACCGGGGGCCCGGCCACGCGTGGCGACAACGTGGTGACGCTGAAGCCGGCCACCGAGGCGCCGCCGGAACCCGAGGCCGCCATGCCGGCCCCGGCCGCCGAAACCCCGCCGGCGCCCGAGACGCCCGAACGGCGCCAGGCGCCCCGGCTGGCCCCGCAGGAGCAGGTGCGCGTGCGCGCCGAACTGCTGGACAACCTGGTCAACTTCGCCGGCGAGGTGAGCATCTACCGCTCGCGCCTGGAACAGCAGACCAACGCCTTCCGCTACAACCTGCGCGAGCTGGACGAGACGGTTTCCCGTCTGCGCCAGCAGCTGCGGGCCTTCGAGATCGAGACCGAGGCGCAGATCCAGTACCGCCAGGAAGAGACCCTGAGCCGCGACTACGACGAGTTCGACCCCCTCGAGTTCGACCGCTTCACCCACATGCAGCAGCTCTCGCGCGGCATGATGGAATCCCTGTCCGACCTCGACTCGCTGCGGGCGATTCTGGCCAACCTCACCCAGGAATCGGAAACCCTGCTGCTGCAGCAGTCGCGGGTCAACACCGAACTGCAGGAAGGGCTGATGCGCACGCGCATGGTGCCCTTCTCCAGCCAGGCGCCGCGCCTGCGGCGCATCGTGCGCCAGACCGCCACGGAGCTGGGCAAGCAGGTGGAGCTGAAGCTGCAGGGCATGGAGGGCGAGCTGGATCGCAGCGTGCTCGAGCGTATCATTCCGCCCATCGAGCACATGCTGCGCAACGCCATCGCCCACGGCATCGAGTCGCCCTCGCAACGGCGCATCGCCGGCAAGCCGGAAACCGGCACCATCGAGCTGAGCTTCGCCCGCGAAGGCTCCGACATGGTGCTGCGCATCCGCGACGACGGCGCCGGCATCGATCTCGACGCCGTGCAGCGCAAGGCGGTGGAGCGCGGCCTGCTGGAGCCGGGCATCACCGTCTCCCGCGACGTGCTGCTGAACATGATCATGGCGCCGGGCTTCTCCACCGCCGAGACGGTCAACCAGGTGGCCGGCCGCGGCGTGGGCATGGACGTGGTCAACACCGAGGTCAAGCAGCTCGGCGGCCTCATCGACATCGATTCCGAACCGGGCAAGGGCACCACCTTCACCGTGAGCATGCCCATGACCCTGTCCATCACCCGGGCGCTGATGGTCAATGTGGGCGAGGAGACCTTCGCCGTGCCGCTGCTGTCGGTGCAGGGCGTGGAACGCATCCGCGCCGAGGAGATGGCCAGCCTGCGCGAGGCGGAACATCCGGTGTACACGTGGCTGGACGAGGAATTCCCGATCATGAGCCTCAGCCAGATGATCGGCCTCGGTCCCCAGACCCCGCCCGCCGAAGGATCGCGCGTGCCGCTGCTGCTGGTGCGCTCCGGCGAATACCGCGCCGCCATCCAGGTGGACAGCCTGATCGGTTCCCGCGAGGTGGTGGTCAAGCCGGTGGGCCCGCAGTTGTCCACGCTGCGCGGAATCAGCGGCGCCACCATCACCGGCGAGGGCGAGGTGGTGCTGATTCTCGATCTCGGCGTGCTCATCCGCCTGATGGCCGCCACCGGCGCCGAGGAGCTGATCCCGGTTGCTGCGCCGGAACCGGAAGTGGCCCAGCCGACGGTGATGGTGGTCGACGATTCCATCACCGTGCGCAAGGTCACCAGCCGCCTGCTGGCGCGACACGACTACGAGGTGCTCACCGCCAAGGACGGGGTCGATGCCCTGGCCCAGCTGCAGGAAGTGGTCCCGGACGTCATCCTGCTCGACGTGGAGATGCCGCGCATGGACGGCTACGAGCTGGCCACCAACGTGCGCAACGACGAGCGCCTGAAGCACGTGCCCATCATCATGATCACCTCGCGTACCGCCGACAAGCACCGCCAGCGGGCCATGGACATCGGCGTCAACGCCTATCTGGGCAAGCCCTTCAACGAGGGAGAGCTGCTGGAGAACATCCGCACCCTGACCGGCCAGTAGTCGCAGGCCGTGCAGCGGTCGCGGGCACTGGCTAGACTGGAAGCATGAAGGGGGAGGCAAACAAGGAACTGGGCAGCGTGCAGCTGGCCATCGCGTCCAACTCGCTGCGCCACCGCCAGCACCTGCAGGCGGTGCTGGAGCGCCAGGGGCTGCGGGTGGTGTTCAACGAGCCGCTCTCGCCCGTGCTGCTCAACAAGCTGCACACCCGGCACCCGGACGTCCTGCTGCTGGACGTGGACGAGCACATGCAGGACCACGCGCTCATCGAACGCCTGCTGGAAGAGTCGGACGTGCCCATCATCTTCAACGATGCCAGCGGCCTGACCTTCAACGAGCCGGCGGTGCTGGCCAAGTGGTACGGCAAGCTGCTGGGCAAGATCGCCGAGATCACCGGGCGGCTGGACTGGGAAGAACTGGACGTGGATCTGGGCTGGCAGCCGGTCCCCGAGCCGAGCGGCCAGTTCGACATGCGCCAGCAGCCGGCGCGCAACGTCTGGGTACTGGGCGCCTCGCT